>NZ_JBAMDI010000041.1:0-83162 GCF_036961695.1 Pseudomonas sp. CGJS7
TTAAAAAGCCTGGCCTTGCCAATGCTCCTACCTGTGATTGCGATACGCGGCCTTTCCTGCAGGCCCTTTTCCTATGCAAGCCAACAGCCCATGGCTATCATGCCTGCCTTATTCCAAGTCGAGACTGGCATGCTGAAGTTGTTGAATCTCCTCAAGGACGGTCGGTTCCATTCCGGAGAAGCTCTGGGGGCAGCCCTAGGGGTGAGTCGCAGCGCAGTTTGGAAACAGCTGCAGCATCTGGAAAGTGAGCTGAACCTCACCATTCACAAAGTTCGTGGGCGCGGTTACCAGTTGGCCGCGCCACTGGCGTTGCTTGAGGCGCAGGCAATCGCCGGATTCGCCGTGGGCGAACAATGGCCGGTATTCATCCACGAAACCATCGATTCGACCAATGCCGAAGGCTTGCGCCTTGCCAGTGAAGGGCAGGCGGCTCCATTCCTGGTTCTGGCTGAGCGCCAGAGCGCCGGACGCGGTCGGCGCGGCCGGCAGTGGGTCAGCCCATTTGCTGAAAATCTCTATTACAGCCTGGTGCTGCGCGTCGATGGAGGCATGCGTCAGCTCGAGGGGTTGAGCTTGGTAGTGGGGTTGGCGGTAATGCGCACCTTGCAGGCGTTCGGTGTAAAGGATGTCGGCCTCAAATGGCCTAACGATGTGTTGGTACGTGGGCAGAAGATCACCGGAATTCTCCTGGAATTGGTAGGCGATCCTGCAGATGTCTGTCATGTGGTGCTAGGCATTGGTATCAATGTAAACATGCAGGTGAACGAACAGGTCGATCAGCAGTGGACTTCTATGCGGCGTGAGGTTGGTGCAGCCATAGATCGCAATCACTTGGTCGCGCTGCTAAGTCAGCAGCTACAGCACGAATTGGCGCGCCATCGCCGCTACGGCTTTGCCGCATTCCAGGAGGAGTGGGAGCAGGCGCACTTGTGGCAGGGGCGCAATGTATCGCTGGTTGCTGGTAGTACACGTATTGATGGCGTGGTTCTTGGCGTCGACGGGCAGGGTGGTTTGCGCCTTGAGGTGGACGGGATGGAAAAGAGCTTCAGTGGTGGTGAGCTCAGTTTGAGGTTGCGTGATGATTCTTGAGCTCGATTGCGGTAACAGCTTCATCAAGTGGCGGGTGATCCATGTCGCCGATGCTGTGATTGAAGGTGGTGGGATCGTCGATTCCGATCAGGCGCTGGTGGCGGAAGTGGCTGCGCTCGCTTCAGTGCGTCTCACGGGTTGCCGTATTGTCAGTGTGCGCAGCGAAGAAGAGACCGATGCGCTTTGCGCGTTGATTGCTCAGGCATTTGCCGTGCAGGCGAAGGTTGCCCACCCTGTCCGTGAAATGGCAGGTGTGCGCAATGGCTATGACGACTATCAGCGCCTGGGTATGGATCGTTGGCTGGCGGCGTTGGGGGCATTTCACCTGGCCAAGGGTGCGTGCCTGGTGATTGACCTGGGTACCGCGGCAAAAGCGGACTTCGTTTCTGCAGATGGCGAGCATCTTGGGGGCTACATCTGCCCAGGTATGCCATTGATGCGTAGCCAGCTGCGCACTCACACCCGTCGTATCCGCTATGACGACGCCTCCGCGGAGCGCGCATTGAGCAGCTTGTCACCAGGTCGCTCGACTGTCGAAGCGGTAGAGCGCGGTTGCGTATTGATGCTCCAGGGCTTTGCCTGCACCCAGCTTGAGCAGGCTCGTGTGCTATGGGGTGAGGAGTTCACCGTGTTCCTCACTGGCGGTGATGCGCCACTGGTGAGGGCGGCCCTACCACAGGCGCGGGTCGTGCCTGACCTGGTTTTCGTTGGCCTGGCAATGGCCTGCCCATTGGATTGAGGTGCCTATGCGCTGGTTGTTTCTGCTGTTACTGGTGCTCAACGTCTTTTATTACGTATGGCATCAGCAGGAAGCCCCGCTGAAGGTCAAGGAAGTCGCCCCATTGTCACTGTACAAGGGGAATCAGCAAGAAATCCGTCTGTTGCGTGAAACAGGTGTGTCGGCACCGCCCAAGCGTCGTGATGAATGCCTGGTGGTCGGTGGCGTGAAGGGGCAGGAGCAGTTGGATGCGCTGCGTCAACGCCTGCTGAGTCTGGATATTGCCACCTTGCCGGTGTCAGGACAGCTGCCTGGGGCGGATGGTCGCTGGCTCAAGGTTGCTCCGGAAAGCGAGCGTTTGCTGGACCAAACGGTGCTCTTGGCTCTTTCCAATGATTTCAAAGACTTAAAACATAAAATTATTTTCTGCCAGGGTATTGCAACTGACGAATAGCTTGATAGAATGGCGCCCGCTTCACAGGGAACACCACTCAGGTGGTAGAACTGGAAGCGGTGTCAAAGCAGCTAAGTTTCAGATTTGATTGAAAAAATTTGAAAAAACGCTTGACACTAGGACGGCAGACAAATAGAATGCCGGCCACATCTGGAGGGATTCCCGAGCGGTCAAAGGGGACGGACTGTAAATCCGTTGCGAGAGCTTCGAAGGTTCGAATCCTTCTCCCTCCACCAGTTTTAGCGAGAGCCGCAAGCTCCGCGGGTATAGTTTAGTGGTAGAACCTCAGCCTTCCAAGCTGATGATGCGGGTTCGATTCCCGCTACCCGCTCCAAGTTTGCCGGATTTTGCACAAAGTGTTTCGCTCTTGTAGCTCAGTTGGTAGAGCACACCCTTGGTAAGGGTGAGGTCAGCGGTTCAAGTCCGCTCAAGAGCTCCATATAAACAAGGCAGATATGAAAATATCTGCCTTTGTTTTATCAGCGCAAGACTATTTCTTCTGCGGAGGATTGTATCGATGGCTAAGGAAAAGTTTGATCGTTCCCTTCCCCACGTTAACGTCGGCACTATCGGCCACGTTGACCACGGTAAGACCACTCTGACCGCAGCTCTGACTCGCGTTTGCTCCGAAGTTTTCGGTTCGGCAATCGTTGAGTTCGACAAGATCGACTCGGCTCCGGAAGAAAAAGCGCGCGGTATCACCATCAACACCGCTCACGTCGAGTACAACTCGACCATTCGTCACTACGCTCACGTTGACTGCCCAGGTCACGCTGACTACGTGAAGAACATGATCACCGGTGCTGCCCAGATGGACGGCGCGATCCTGGTTTGCTCGGCCGCCGATGGTCCGATGCCGCAAACCCGTGAGCACATCCTGCTGTCCCGTCAGGTAGGCGTTCCGTACATCGTGGTCTTCCTGAACAAGGCTGACCTGGTAGACGACGCTGAGTTGCTGGAACTGGTCGAGATGGAAGTTCGCGACCTGCTGTCCACCTACGACTTCCCAGGCGACGACACTCCGATCATCATCGGTTCCGCTCGTATGGCCCTGGAAGGCAAAGACGACAACGAGATGGGCACTACCGCTGTCAAGAAGCTGGTAGAGACTCTGGATAGCTACATTCCTGAGCCAGTTCGTGCCATCGACCAGCCGTTCCTGATGCCGATCGAAGACGTATTCTCGATCTCGGGTCGTGGTACCGTTGTTACCGGTCGTATCGAGCGTGGTATCGTCCGCGTTCAGGATCCGCTGGAAATCGTTGGTCTGCGTGACACCACCACCACCACCTGCACCGGTGTTGAGATGTTCCGCAAACTGCTGGACGAAGGTCGTGCTGGCGAGAACTGCGGCGTTCTGCTGCGTGGCACCAAGCGTGACGACGTCGAGCGTGGCCAGGTTCTGGTCAAGCCAGGTTCGGTCAAGCCGCACACCAAGTTCACCGCAGAAGTCTACGTCCTGTCGAAGGAAGAAGGCGGCCGTCACACTCCGTTCTTCAAAGGCTACCGTCCACAGTTCTACTTCCGTACCACTGACGTGACCGGTAACTGCGAACTGCCGGAAGGCGTTGAAATGGTAATGCCAGGTGACAACATTCAGATGACTGTTACCCTGATCAAGACCATCGCAATGGAAGACGGTCTGCGCTTCGCTATCCGTGAAGGCGGTCGTACCGTCGGCGCCGGCGTCGTAGCAAAAATTATTGAATAAGTAGTTGATTTACTTGATCAGGCCGGTATAATGGCCGGCCTGATACAGCGTTACAGGTCAGTAGCTCAATTGGCAGAGCGACGGTCTCCAAAACCGTAGGTTGGGGGTTCGATTCCCTCCTGACCTGCCATTTCACCTCGGTGTGATGGCTTTCTTCTTACAGGATCCTCCTCGATGACCCCCAAAACTGAAGCCCAAGAATCGCGTTTTGATCTGTTCAAGTGGCTGGCTGTAGTGGCTTTGGTGGTTGTTGGTGTTGTGGGTAATCAATATTACTCCGGCTCTCCAATCCTGTATCGCGTTCTTGTGCTTCTCGTCCTTGCTGCTGTCGCGGGCTTTGTAGCTCTGCAGACTGCGAAGGGCAAGTCGTTCTTTGCGCTGGCGAAGGAAGCTCGTACCGAGATTCGTAAAGTCGTGTGGCCGACCCGCCAGGAAACCACCCAGACCACGCTGATTGTCGTGGCTGTCGTGCTGGTTATGGCACTGCTGCTGTGGGGGCTCGATTCCCTGCTCGGCTGGGCGGTCTCCTTGATCGTTGGCTAAAGGTGTCCCGTGGCTAAGCGTTGGTATGTTGTGCATGCTTACTCGGGTTACGAGAAGCATGTAATGCGCTCCCTCATCGAGCGCGTCAAGCTGGCTGGCATGGAAGACGGTTTCGGCGAGATCTTGGTCCCGACCGAAGAAGTCGTTGAAATGCGCAACGGCCAGAAGCGCAAGAGTGAGCGTAAATTCTTCCCTGGCTATGTACTGGTCCAGATGGAGATGAATGAAGGGACTTGGCACTTGGTCAAGGACACCCCTCGCGTGATGGGCTTTATTGGCGGTACTGCTGACAAGCCTGCGCCGATTACCGATAAAGAAGCTGAGGCCATCCTGCGTCGCGTTGCCGACGGTAGCGATAAGCCGAAGCCCAAGACGCTGTTCGAGCCAGGTGAAGTGGTTCGAGTCATTGATGGTCCGTTCGCTGACTTCAATGGTAGTGTCGAAGAAGTTAACTACGAAAAGAGTCGCCTGCAGGTTGCGGTGCTCATTTTCGGTCGCTCTACTCCGGTGGAGCTCGAGTTCAGCCAGGTCGAAAAGGTCTAGGCGGACGAAGCATCCCATACCCCGCAGCCCTGTGTGCTGCGGGGTTTTGTCGTCACTGGGATAAAACGCAAGTCATCCGGGGAGCCATCAGGCGTTCGTACCCGATTTTGGAGTAGCTCATGGCTAAGAAGATTCAGGCTTACATCAAGCTGCAAGTTAAGGCCGGCCAGGCCAACCCAAGCCCACCCGTTGGTCCAGCTCTGGGTCAACATGGTGTGAACATCATGGAATTCTGCAAGGCCTTCAACGCCCGTACCCAGGGTCAAGAAGCCGGCCTGCCGACTCCAGTGATCATCACTGTCTACAGCGACCGTAGCTTCACCTTCGAGACCAAGAGCACCCCTGCCTCGGTTCTGCTGAAGAAAGCTGCTGGCCTGACCAGTGGTTCGGCTCGCCCGAACACCGTTAAAGTCGGTACCGTTACCCGTGCTCAGTTGGAAGACATCGCGAAAGCCAAACAGGCTGACCTGACTGCCGCTGACCTGGACGCTGCTGTACGCACCATCGCTGGCTCTGCCCGCAGCATGGGCCTGAACGTGGAGGGTGTGTAATGGCTAAGCTGACCAAACGCCAAAAGGCAATCGCCGAGAAAATCGAAGCAGGCAAGGCCTACAACTTCGAAGAAGCGGCAACTCTGCTGGCCTCGCTGCCTGCTGCCAAGTTCGTCGAGTCCTACGACATCGCCGTTAACCTCGGTGTTGACCCGCGTAAATCCGACCAGGTCGTACGTAGCGCTACCGTGCTGCCACACGGCACTGGCAAGACCGTTCGCGTTGCTGTCTTCACCCAGGGTCCAGCTGCTGAAGCTGCTCTGGCTGCCGGCGCTGATCGCGTAGGTATGGACGATCTGGCTGCCGAAATGAAAGGCGGCGACCTGAACTATGACGTCGTTATCGCATCGCCTGATGCCATGCGCGTTGTAGGTCAGCTGGGTCAGGTTCTGGGTCCTCGCGGCCTGATGCCTAACCCGAAAGTTGGTACCGTGACCCCAGACGTAGCCACTGCCGTGAAAAACGCCAAGGCTGGTCAGGTTCGCTACCGTACCGACAAAAACGGTATCATCCACACCTCCGTTGGCAAGATCGGCTTTGAAGCTGACAAGCTGAAGGAAAACGTTGAAGCCCTGATCGCTGACCTGAAGCGTATCAAGCCAGCTTCCTCGAAAGGTATCTACGTTAAGCGCGTTACCCTGAGCACCACCATGGGCCCAGGTCTGGTCATCGATCAGAGCTCGCTGAACGTGTAAGAACATGGCGGCGCGACCAGTCGCGCCGCCAGCAAAAATTGGGGTCCCTGCCTGGCGGGGGCTATCCAAGACCGTAGGCGGCGCAAGCCTTAAAACATCAGCCCACGCAGATGGTGCTCCCGATTCGTTACCGAATCAGACACCAAAACGACATCCGGCCTCGGCCAGATGAAACGGTAAAAACCAGGAGTAAACCCGTGGCAATTAAACTCGAAGACAAGAAGGCCATCGTCGCTGAAGTCAACGAGGCTGCCAAAGTCGCTCTGTCCGCTGTCGTGGCTGATGCCCGTGGTGTGACTGTAAGCGCAATGACCGGACTCCGTAAAGAGGCCCGCGAAGCTGGCGTATACGTACGTGTAGTGCGTAATACCCTGCTCAAGCGCGCTGTTGAAGGCACCGAATTCTCGATCCTCAACGACGCGTTCAAAGGCCCGACCCTGATTGCTTTCTCCAACGAACACCCGGGCGCTGCTGCTCGTCTGTTCAAAGAGTTCGCCAAGGGTCAGGACAAGTTCGAGATCAAGGCAGCTGCGTTTGACGGCAATTTCATTGCAGCGAACCAGATCGACGTGTTGGCTACCCTGCCGACCCGCGACGAAGCTATTGCACGACTGATGAGCGTTATTCAAGGCGCCACCAGCAAGCTGGCTCGTACTCTGGCAGCCATTCGCGACCAGAAAGAAGCTACCGCCGCCTAAGGCGCGCGAATTCTTTCAAAATCATACGTTTAATTTGATGGCTGCGTAGGCTGTCACCCCAATACAGGATTTAAGTCATGTCTCTGACTAACGAACAAATCATCGAAGCAATCGGCCAGAAAACCGTTCTGGAAGTTGTTGAGCTGATCAAAGCAATGGAAGAAACCTTCGGCGTTACCGCTGCTGTTGCCGCTGCTGGCCCAGCTGCTGCTGCTGCCGTTGTTGAAGAGCAGACCGAGTTCAACGTTGTTCTGGTTGAAGCCGGCGACAAGAAAGTGAACGTGATCAAGGCCGTTCGCGAACTGACCGGTCTGGGCCTGAAAGAAGCCAAAGAGAAAGTCGATGGCGCTCCTCAGGTTGTAGCTGAAGGCGTTTCGAAAGAAGCCGCTGAAGACGCTAAGAAGAAGCTGGAAGAAGCAGGCGCTAAAGTCGAGCTGAAGTAATCTCGACCTTGCGATGCCAGCCTGAGCGTTGAGCGAAAGGCTGATGGCTGGTGGCTTATGCCACCGGCCTTTTTCCGTTATTGGTGGCCGGTCAGGCCGGTCCCGATAACGAGCTGCAAGACACCCATGTGGGTGGCGCAAACCAAGGGGTTTGCACGATTTTCTGGCTGCTCCCGCCGGGAGAAGCCAAACAAGCAGGTGACCAAGCTGGGGAACGCTGATGGCTTACTCATACACTGAGAAAAAACGTATCCGCAAGGACTTTAGCAAGTTGCCGGACGTCATGGATGTGCCTTACCTCCTGGCCATCCAGCTGGATTCGTATCGCGAATTCCTGCAAGCGGGAGCATCCAAGGATCACTTCCGCGACGTCGGCCTGCACGCGGCCTTCAAATCGGTATTCCCGATCATCAGCTACTCCGGCAATGCTGCCCTGGAGTACGTAGGCTATCGCCTGGGCGAACCCGCCTTCGATGTGAAGGAATGTGTCCTGCGTGGCGTGACCTTCGCGGTCCCACTGCGGGTCAAGGTGCGCCTGATCATCTTCGACAAGGAATCGTCGAACAAAGCGATCAAGGACATCAAAGAGCAAGAAGTCTACATGGGTGAAATCCCCCTGATGACTGAGAACGGTACCTTCGTTATCAACGGTACCGAGCGTGTGATCGTTTCCCAGCTGCACCGTTCGCCTGGTGTGTTCTTCGACCACGACCGTGGCAAGACCCACAGCTCGGGCAAGCTGCTGTACTCCGCTCGCATCATCCCTTACCGCGGTTCCTGGCTGGACTTCGAGTTCGACCCGAAGGACTGCGTGTTCGTGCGTATCGACCGTCGCCGCAAACTGCCGGCCTCGGTGCTGCTGCGCGCCCTGGGTTACAGCACTGAAGAAGTGCTGAACACCTTCTACACCACCAACGTGTTCCACATTTCCGGCGAAAAACTCAGCCTGGAACTGGTACCGCAGCGTCTGCGTGGTGAAGTTGCAGTCATGGACATCCATGACGAAACCGGCAAAGTCATCGTCGAGCAAGGCCGCCGTATTACCGCGCGCCACATCAACCAGCTCGAGAAGGCCGGCGTCAAGCAACTGGACGTTCCAATGGAATACGTCCTGGGCCGCACTACCGCCAAGGCTATCGTGCATCCGGCTACCGGCGAAATTCTCGCCGAATGCAACACCGAGATGACTACGGAGCTGCTGATCAAGGTCGCCAAGGCGCAGGTTGTCCGTATCGAGACCCTGTACACCAACGACATCGATTGCGGTCCGTTCATCTCTGACACTCTGAAGATCGATACCACCAGCAACCAACTGGAAGCGCTGGTCGAGATCTACCGCATGATGCGTCCAGGCGAGCCGCCAACCAAGGACGCAGCCGAGACCCTGTTCAACAACCTGTTCTTCAGTGCCGAGCGTTACGATCTGTCCGCCGTAGGCCGCATGAAGTTCAACCGTCGTATCGGTCGTACCGAGATCGAGGGTTCGGGCGTGCTGAGCAAGGAAGACATCGTCGAGGTTCTGAAGACCCTGGTCGATATCCGTAACGGCAAAGGCATCGTCGACGACATCGACCACCTGGGTAACCGTCGCGTACGTTGCGTCGGCGAGATGGCCGAGAACCAGTTCCGCGTTGGCCTGGTGCGTGTCGAGCGCGCGGTCAAGGAACGCCTGTCGATGGCGGAAAGCGAAGGCCTGATGCCGCAAGACCTGATCAACGCCAAGCCGGTAGCGGCAGCGGTGAAAGAGTTCTTCGGTTCCAGCCAGCTGTCCCAGTTCATGGACCAGAACAACCCTCTCTCGGAGATTACCCACAAGCGCCGCGTCTCCGCACTCGGCCCTGGCGGTCTGACCCGTGAGCGTGCCGGCTTCGAAGTCCGTGACGTACACCCGACCCACTATGGCCGTGTGTGCCCGATCGAGACCCCTGAAGGTCCGAACATCGGTCTGATCAACTCCCTGGCGGCCTACGCCCGCACCAACCAGTACGGCTTCCTGGAAAGCCCGTACCGCGTGGTGAAGGAAGGCGTTGTCAGCGACGACATCGTGTTCCTGTCGGCAATCGAAGAGGCAGATCACGTTATCGCACAGGCTTCGGCCGCGATGAACGACAAGAAGCAACTGATCGATGAGCTGGTAGCAGTTCGTCACCTGAACGAATTCACCGTCAAGGCGCCGGAAGACGTCACCCTGATGGATGTTTCGCCGAAGCAGGTTGTTTCCGTTGCAGCGTCGCTGATTCCGTTCCTCGAGCACGACGACGCCAACCGTGCGTTGATGGGTTCGAACATGCAGCGTCAGGCTGTACCGACCCTGCGTGCCGACAAGCCGCTGGTAGGTACCGGCATGGAGCGCAACGTTGCCCGTGACTCCGGTGTCTGCGTGGTTGCTCGCCGCGGTGGTGTGATCGACTCGGTCGACGCCAGCCGTATCGTTGTTCGCGTTGCCGACGACGAAGTGGAAACCGGCGAAGCGGGTGTGGATATCTACAACCTGACCAAGTACACCCGTTCGAACCAGAACACCTGCATCAACCAGCGTCCGCTGGTGAGCAAGGGTGACAAGGTTCAGCGTGGTGACATCATGGCCGACGGCCCGTCCACCGACATGGGTGAGCTGGCTCTGGGTCAGAACATGCGCATCGCGTTCATGGCGTGGAACGGCTTCAACTTCGAAGACTCCATCTGCCTGTCCGAGCGTGTTGTTCAGGAAGATCGCTTCACCACCATCCACATTCAGGAACTGACCTGTGTGGCGCGTGACACCAAGCTCGGCCCAGAGGAAATCACTGCGGACATCCCGAACGTGGGTGAAGCCGCACTGAACAAGCTGGACGAAGCCGGTATCGTTTACGTAGGTGCTGAAGTTGGCGCTGGCGACATCCTGGTTGGCAAGGTCACGCCAAAAGGCGAAACCCAGCTGACTCCGGAAGAAAAACTGCTGCGCGCAATCTTCGGTGAGAAGGCCAGCGACGTTAAGGACACCTCCCTGCGTGTGCCAACCGGCACCAAGGGTACTGTCATCGACGTACAGGTCTTCACCCGTGATGGCGTGGAGCGCGATAGCCGCGCGCTGGCCATCGAGAAGATGCAGCTCGACGAGATCCGCAAAGACCTCAACGAAGAGTTCCGCATTGTTGAAGGTGCAACCTTCGAGCGTCTGCGTTCTGCTCTGAACGGCCAGGTGGTTGATGGTGGTGCAGGCCTGAAGAAAGGCACCGTGATCACTGACGAGGTGCTGGACGGTCTGGAGCACGGCCAGTGGTTCAAACTGCGCATGGCTGAAGATGCACTGAACGAGCAGCTGGAAAAGGCTCAGCAGTACATCGTCGACCGTCGCCGTCTGCTGGACGACAAGTTCGAAGACAAGAAGCGCAAGCTGCAGCAGGGCGATGACCTGGCACCGGGCGTACTGAAGATCGTCAAGGTTTACCTGGCAATCCGCCGCCGCATCCAGCCGGGTGACAAGATGGCCGGTCGTCACGGTAACAAGGGTGTCGTCTCGGTCATCATGCCGGTTGAAGACATGCCGCACGATGCCAACGGTACTCCGGTTGACGTCGTACTGAACCCGCTGGGTGTACCTTCGCGTATGAACGTTGGTCAGATCCTTGAAACCCACCTGGGCCTCGCGGCCAAGGGTCTGGGCGAGAAGATCGACCGCATGCTCGAAGAGCAGCGTAAAGCCGCTGAGCTGCGCGTGTTCCTGACCGAGGTCTACAACGAGATCGGCGGTCGTCAGGAAAATCTCGACGAATTCACCGACGAAGAGATCCTGGCCCTGGCTAACAACCTGAAGAAAGGCGTGCCGATGGCTACCCCGGTCTTCGATGGTGCCAAGGAACGCGAGATCAAGGCCATGCTGAAACTGGCCGACCTGCCAGAGAGCGGCCAGATGGTGCTGTTCGACGGCCGTACCGGCAACAAGTTCGAGCGTCCTGTGACCGTTGGTTACATGTACATGCTCAAGCTGAACCACTTGGTGGACGACAAGATGCACGCGCGTTCCACTGGTTCCTACAGCCTGGTTACCCAGCAGCCGCTGGGTGGTAAGGCGCAGTTCGGTGGTCAGCGTTTCGGGGAGATGGAAGTGTGGGCGCTGGAAGCATACGGCGCGGCATACACCCTGCAAGAAATGCTCACAGTGAAGTCGGACGACGTGAACGGCCGTACCAAGATGTACAAGAACATCGTGGATGGCGATCACCGTATGGAGCCGGGCATGCCCGAGTCCTTCAACGTGTTGATCAAAGAGATCCGTTCGCTCGGTATCGATATCGATCTGGAAACCGAATAACACGTGACGCGAAGGGGAGTGGGGCAGGTAATGCCCGCTCCCTGCTCCGCCAGGAGGAAAGGCCTTGAAAGACCTACTGAATTTGCTGAAAAACCAGGGTCAAGTCGAAGAGTTCGACGCCATCCGCATCGGTCTGGCGTCGCCTGAAATGATCCGTTCGTGGTCGTTCGGTGAAGTTAAGAAGCCGGAAACCATCAACTACCGTACGTTCAAGCCTGAGCGTGACGGCCTGTTCTGCGCCAAGATCTTTGGCCCAGTCAAGGACTACGAGTGCCTGTGCGGCAAGTACAAGCGCCTCAAGCACCGCGGCGTAATCTGCGAGAAGTGCGGCGTTGAAGTTGCCCTGGCGAAGGTTCGTCGTGAGCGCATGGCGCACATCGAGCTGGCCTCGCCGGTTGCCCACATCTGGTTCCTGAAGTCGCTGCCGTCCCGTATCGGCCTGCTGATGGACATGACCCTGCGTGATATCGAGCGCGTGCTCTACTTCGAGAGCTATGTCGTTATCGACCCGGGCATGACTACCCTGGAAAAGGGCCAGCTGCTGAACGACGAGCAGTACTTCGAAGCGCTGGAAGAGTTCGGTGACGACTTCGATGCCCGTATGGGTGCCGAGGCTGTCCGCGAGCTGCTGCACGCTATCGACCTGGAGCACGAGATCGGCCGCCTGCGCGAAGAAATTCCGCAGACCAACTCGGAAACCAAGATCAAGAAGCTTTCCAAGCGTCTGAAGCTGATGGAAGCTTTCCAGGGCTCGGGCAACCTGCCTGAGTGGATGGTCCTGACCGTCCTGCCAGTGCTGCCGCCGGACCTGCGTCCGCTGGTTCCGCTGGATGGTGGCCGTTTCGCGACTTCCGACCTGAACGACCTGTATCGTCGGGTGATCAACCGTAACAACCGTCTGAAGCGCCTGCTGGATCTGTCGGCGCCGGACATCATCGTGCGCAACGAAAAGCGCATGCTGCAGGAAGCGGTTGACGCTCTGCTGGACAACGGCCGTCGTGGTCGCGCCATCACTGGCTCGAACAAGCGTCCGCTGAAGTCCCTGGCCGACATGATCAAAGGTAAGCAAGGTCGCTTCCGTCAGAACTTGCTCGGTAAGCGTGTTGACTACTCCGGCCGTTCGGTAATTACCGTAGGTCCGACCCTGCGTCTGCACCAGTGCGGTCTGCCGAAGAAGATGGCCCTCGAGCTGTTCAAGCCGTTCATTTTCGGCAAGCTGGAAATGCGTGGTCTGGCGACCACCATCAAGGCTGCCAAGAAGATGGTCGAGCGCGAGCTGCCAGAGGTGTGGGACGTTCTCGCTGAAGTGATTCGCGAACACCCCGTACTGCTCAACCGTGCACCGACCCTTCACCGTCTGGGTATCCAGGCGTTTGAACCCGTACTGATCGAAGGTAAGGCTATTCAGCTGCACCCGCTGGTCTGTGCTGCGTACAACGCCGACTTCGACGGTGACCAGATGGCCGTTCACGTGCCGCTGACCCTGGAAGCCCAGCTCGAAGCGCGTGCGCTGATGATGTCGACCAACAACATCCTGTCGCCAGCCAACGGTGAGCCAATCATCGTTCCGTCGCAGGACGTTGTACTGGGTCTGTACTACATGACCCGGGAAGCCATCAATGCCAAGGGCGAAGGTCGCGTGTTCGCCGACCTGCAGGAAGTCGACCGCGTATTCCGCGCCGGCGAAGCCGCCCTGCACGCGAAAATCAAGGTTCGTATCAACGAAACCGTGAAAGAGCGTGATGGCTCGGTGGTCAAGAACACCCGCATCGTCGACACCACCGTCGGCCGTGCGCTGCTGTTCCAGGTTGTGCCGGCAGGTCTGCCGTATGACGTGGTCAACCAGCCGATGAAGAAAAAGGCGATCTCCAAGCTGATCAACCAGTGCTACCGCGTGGTTGGTCTGAAAGAGACCGTTATCTTCGCCGACCAACTGATGTACACCGGTTTCGCATACTCGACCATTTCCGGCGTTTCCATCGGTGTTAACGACTTCGTTATCCCGGACGAGAAAGCCCGCATCATCGGTAACGCTACCGACGAAGTGAAGGAAATCGAGAGCCAGTACGCCTCCGGCCTGGTAACCCAGGGCGAGAAGTACAACAAGGTCATCGACTTGTGGTCGAAGGCGAACGACGAAGTGTCCAAGGCGATGATGGCCAACCTCTCGAAAGAGAAGGTCATCGACCGCGAAGGCAAGGAAGTCGAGCAAGAGTCCTTCAACTCGATGTACATGATGGCTGACTCGGGTGCGCGGGGTTCCGCAGCCCAGATCCGTCAGCTGGCCGGTATGCGTGGTCTGATGGCCAAGCCGGACGGCTCCATCATCGAGACGCCGATCACCGCGAACTTCCGTGAAGGTCTGAGCGTACTTCAGTACTTCATCTCGACTCACGGTGCTCGTAAGGGTCTGGCGGATACCGCACTGAAAACCGCTAACTCCGGTTACCTGACTCGTCGTCTGGTGGACGTTGCCCAGGATCTGGTAGTGACCGAGATCGACTGCGGCACCGATCAGGGCCTGGTGATGACGCCACACATCGAAGGCGGCGACGTTGTAGAGCCACTGGGTGAGCGTGTATTGGGTCGTGTCATCGCCCGTGACGTGTTCAAGCCAGGCACCGAGGACGTTATCGTTCCGGCCGGTACCTTGGTCGACGAGCAGTGGGTCGAGTTCATCGAGCTGAACAGCATCGACGAAGTGATCGTGCGTTCGCCGATCAACTGCGAAACCCGCTACGGCATTTGCGCCAAGTGCTACGGTCGTGATCTGGCTCGTGGTCACCAGGTGAACATCGGTGAGGCTGTCGGCGTTATCGCTGCCCAGTCGATCGGTGAGCCGGGTACCCAGCTGACCATGCGTACGTTCCACATCGGTGGTGCTGCAAGCCGTACCTCGGCTGCCGACAGCGTCCAGGTTAAGAATGGCGGTATGGTGCGTCTGCACAACCTGAAGCAGGTTGAGCGTGCCGACGGTAACCTGGTTGCCGTATCGCGTTCGGGTGAGTTGGCGATTGCTGACGAGTTCGGTCGTGAGCGTGAGCGCTACAAGCTGCCTTACGGTGCGGTGATTTCGGTCAAGGAAGGTGAAAAGGTCGAAGCTGGCGCCATCGTCGCCAAGTGGGACCCGCACACCCACCCGATCGTTACCGAGCTGAAAGGTACCGTGACCTTCGTGGGCATGGAAGAAAACATCACCATCAAGCGTCAGACCGACGAACTGACCGGCTTGACCAACATTGAAGTACTGGACGTCAAGGATCGCCCTGCCGCAGGCAAGGAAATCCGTCCAGCAATCAAGATGGTCGATGCTGCAGGCAAGGACCTGTACCTGCCAGGTACTGATGTACCTGCCCAGTACTTCCTGCCGGCCAACGCCCTTGTCGGTGTGGCTGACGGTGCTCAGATCGGTGTTGGTGACGTTATCGCGCGTATCCCGCAAGAGACGTCGAAGACCCGTGACATTACCGGTGGTCTGCCACGCGTTGCCGACCTGTTCGAAGCGCGTCGTCCGAAAGAAGCCTCGATTCTGGCTGAAGTCAGCGGCACCATCGCATTCGGTAAAGAGACCAAGGGCAAGCGTCGCCTGGTGATCACTCCGACCGACGGTAGCGAACCGTACGAAGAGCTGATTCCGAAGTGGCGCCACCTGAACGTCTTCGAAGGTGAGCAGGTAAACCGCGGCGAAGTTATCTCCGACGGCCCGAGCGATCCGCATGACATCCTGCGTCTGCTGGGTGTGAGTGCGCTGGCGAAGTACATCGTCAACGAGATCCAGGACGTTTACCGTCTGCAAGGCGTGAAGATCAACGACAAGCACATCGAGACCATTCTGCGTCAGATGCTGCGCAAGGTTGAGATCTCCGAGTCGGGCGATTCCAGCTTCATCAAGGGCGACCAGATGGAACTGACCCAGGTGCTGGTAGAGAACGAGCGTCTCGCTAGCGAGGACAAGTTCATCTCCAAGTTCACCCGAGTGCTGCTGGGTATCACCAAGGCCTCGCTGTCCACCGAGTCGTTCATCTCCGCGGCTTCCTTCCAGGAAACAACCCGCGTACTGACCGAAGCGGCGGTAACCGGCAAGCGCGACTACCTGCGCGGTCTGAAAGAGAACGTGGTCGTGGGTCGTCTGATCCCGGCCGGTACTGGTCTGGCCTACCACAGCGAGCGCAAGCGTCGCCGTGATGCCGACAAACCGCTGCGTGTAAGCGCCAGTGAAGTGGAAGCTGCACTGACCGAAGCGCTGAATTCCAGCGGTAATTAAGTACAGGGCAAGGCCCCGGCAAGCCTCGGGCGATCATCGGCGACATGAAATGTTGCCGATGATCGGGCGGGGAGGGCCGGGGCCTCGTCTTGACTGGGTGCAAGATCCTCTTTAGACTTTTGTACCCTTAAATTTGGTGAGGCTCCGTCTCGCCAATTTTTGGCTTTCTTGCAAGACAATAGAGTCGCAAGACAATCAGTGGAGCTAGTAGATGGCAACTATCAACCAGCTGGTACGTCAGCCGCGTAAGCGTTCGGTCGAGAAGTCCGACGTTCCTGCGCTGCAGAACTGCCCGCAGCGTCGTGGCGTGTGCACCCGTGTGTACACCACCACGCCGAAAAAACCTAACTCGGCACTGCGTAAAGTATGCCGTGTGCGTCTGACCAACGGTTTCGAGGTTTCCTCGTACATCGGTGGTGAAGGCCACAACCTGCAAGAGCACAGCGTCGTCCTGATTCGTGGCGGCCGTGTAAAAGACTTGCCAGGTGTTCGTTACCACACCGTTCGCGGCTCTCTGGATACTTCGGGCGTTAAAGGCCGTAACCAGGGTCGTTCGAAGTACGGTACCAAGCGTCCGAAGTAATCGGTCGTTTGCAGACATCCATTTTTTTGAGTCGATAAGAGTAAGGTCGGGCGTGGGTCGAATGACCTGGTCCCGGGCTAACCTGAAGACCGTTTGAGGGCTTATCATGCCAAGACGTCGTGTAGCAGCAAAACGTGAGATCCTTGACGATCCGAAGTACGGATCCCAGATTCTCGCGAAGTTCATGAACCACGTGATGGAAAGCGGCAAGAAGGCCGTAGCCGAGCGCATCGTTTACGGTGCCCTGGATACCGTCAAAGCACGCAAGAACAGCGACCCCCTGGAAATCTTCGAGAAAGCTCTCGACGCCATCGCTCCGCTGGTCGAAGTAAAGTCCCGTCGTGTCGGCGGTGCCACTTACCAGGTCCCGGTTGAAGTTCGTCCATCCCGTCGTAACGCTCTGGCAATGCGCTGGCTCGTAGACTACGCCCGCAAGCGCGGCGAGAAGTCGATGGCTCTGCGTCTGGCCGGCGAACTGCTGGATGCTGCCGAAGGCAAGGGTGCTGCAGTCAAGAAGCGTGAAGACGTTCACCGTATGGCTGAAGCCAACAAAGCGTTCTCGCACTACCGCTTCTAATTCAAGCATCAATCTTTTTGCGAGGGCTTTATGGCTCGTACTACAGCAATTAACCGCTACCGTAACATTGGTATCTGTGCCCACGTTGACGCGGGCAAGACCACCACTACCGAGCGGATCCTGTTCTACACAGGTCTGAGCCACAAAATGGGCGAGGTGCATGACGGCGCCGCGACCACCGACTGGATGGTGCAGGAGCAGGAGCGGGGTATCACCATTACCTCCGCTGCCGTTACCACCTTCTGGAAAGGTTCCCGTGGTCAGTATGACAACTACCGCGTAAACGTTATCGATACCCCTGGCCACGTTGACTTCACCATTGAAGTAGAGCGTTCGCTGCGTGTACTCGACGGCGCGGTCGTTGTGTTCTGTGGCACCTCCGGCGTTGAGCCGCAGTCCGAAACCGTATGGCGTCAGGCCAACAAGTACGGCGTTCCGCGTGTTGTCTACGTGAACAAGATGGACCGTGCTGGTGCAAACTTCCTGCGCGTCGTAGGTCAGATCAAGAACCGTCTGGGTCACACTCCGGTTCCTGTTCAGCTGGCCATCGGTTCGGAAGATAACTTCCAGGGTCAGGTTGACCTGATCAAGATGAAGGCTATCTACTGGAACGACGACGACAAGGGTACTACCTACCGCGAGGAAGAAATTCCTGCGGATATGGTCGAGCTGGCTAACGAATGGCGCAACAACATGGTTGAAGCCGCCGCCGAAGCCACCGAAGAGCTGATGAACAAGTACCTTGAAGAAGGTGAGCTGTCCGTCGAAGAGATCAAGGCAGGCCTGCGCGCGCGCACCCTGGCCAGCGAGATCGTTCCGGCTGTCTGCGGTTCGTCGTTCAAGAACAAGGGTGTTCCCCTGGTTCTCGACGCCGTTATCGACTTCCTGCCAGCTCCGACCGAGATCCCTGCGATCAAGGGTATCCACCCTGACCTGATCGACGTGCCTAAGGACGAAGTCAAGCCAGAGCAGTTCGACGAGCGTCATGCTGACGACGACGAGCCGTTCTCGGCCCTGGCCTTCAAGATTGCCACCGACCCGTTCGTTGGTACTCTGACCTTCGTTCGCGTTTACTCGGGCTTCCTGACCTCCGGTGACTCCGTCATCAACTCGGTCAAAGGCAAGAAAGAGCGCGTTGGTCGTATGGTCCAGATGCACGCCAACCAGCGTGAAGAGATCAAAGAAGTACGTGCAGGCGACATCGCTGCTCTGATCGGCATGAAGGACGTCACTACTGGTGATACCCTGTGCAACGCCGACAAGCCGATCATCCTTGAGCGTATGGACTTCCCTGAGCCTGTGATTTCGCTCTCTGTAGAGCCGAAAACCAAGCAGGACCAGGAGAAGATGGGTATCGCACTGGGCAAGCTGGCTCAGGAAGACCCATCGTTCCGCGTCAAGACCGATGAAGAAACCGGTCAGACCATCATCTCCGGTATGGGTGAGCTGCACCTGGACATCCTCGTTGACCGCATGAAGCGCGAATTCAACGTCGAAGCCAACATCGGCAAGCCGCAGGTTTCGTACCGCGAGAAGATCACCAAATCCAACGTCGAGATCGAAGGCAAGTTCGTTCGTCAGTCGGGTGGTCGTGGTCAGTTCGGTCACTGCTGGGTTCGCTTCTCCGAGCCGGACGTGGACGACAAGGGCAACATCACAGAAGGTCTGGTGTTCTCCAACGAAGTCGTTGGTGGTGTGATTCCTAAGGAATACATCCCTGCGATCCAGAAGGGTATCGAAGAGCAGATGAAAAACGGCGTTGTTGCCGGTTATCCTCTGATCGGCCTGAAGGCCGCGGTATTCGACGGTTCGTACCACGACGTCGACTCCAACGAAATGGCGTTCAAGATCGCTGCTTCGATGGCGACCAAGCAACTGGCCCAGAAGGGCGGTGGCGTGGTTCTCGAGCCGATCATGAAAGTCGAAGTTGTAACCCCGGAAGACTACCTGGGTGACGTGATGGGTGACCTGAACCGTCGTCGTGGTCTGGTCCAGGGTATGGATGAGTCGGTCTCTGGCCGTGTCGTCCGTGCTGAAGTACCGCTCGGAGAGATGTTCGGTTACGCAACCGACGTTCGTTCCATGTCTCAGGGTCGCGCAAGCTACTCCATGGAATTCTCCAAATACGCCGAAGCTCCGTCGAACATCGTCGAAGCACTCGTTAAAAAACAAGGCTAATCCCCTTTAGGCAAGAGGTTCACTGTCGTGGCTAAAGAAAAATTTGATCGTTCCCTTCCCCACGTTAACGTCGGCACCATCGGCCACGTTGACCACGGTAAGACCACTCTGACCGCAGCTCTGACTCGCGTCTGCTCCGAAGTTTTCGGTTCGGCAGTCGTTGAGTTCGACAAGATCGACTCGGCTCCGGAAGAAAAAGCGCGCGGTATCACCATCAACACCGCTCACGTCGAGTACAACTCGAACATTCGTCACTACGCTCACGTTGACTGCCCAGGTCACGCTGACTACGTGAAGAACATGATCACCGGTGCTGCCCAGATGGACGGCGCGATCCTGGTTTGCTCGGCCGCCGATGGTCCGATGCCACAAACCCGTGAGCACATCCTGCTGTCCCGTCAGGTAGGCGTTCCGTACATCGTGGTCTTCCTGAACAAGGCTGACCTGGTAGACGACGCTGAGCTGCTGGAACTGGTCGAGATGGAAGTTCGCGACCTGCTGTCCACCTACGACTTCCCAGGCGACGACACTCCGATCATCATCGGTTCCGCTCGTATGGCCCTGGAAGGCAAAGACGACAACGAAATGGGCACTACCGCTGTCAAGAAGCTGGTAGAAACTCTGGATGCCTACATCCCTGAGCCAGTTCGTGCCATCGACCAGCCGTTCCTGATGCCGATCGAAGACGTATTCTCGATCTCGGGTCGTGGTACCGTTGTTACCGGTCGTATCGAGCGTGGTATCGTCCGCGTTCAGGATCCGCTGGAAATCGTTGGTCTGCGTGACACCACCACCACCACCTGCACCGGTGTTGAGATGTTCCGCAAGCTGCTGGACGAAGGTCGTGCTGGCGAGAACTGCGGCGTTCTGCTGCGTGGTACCAAGCGTGACGACGTTGAGCGTGGCCAGGTTCTGGTCAAGCCGGGTTCGGTCAAGCCGCACACCAAGTTCACCGCAGAAGTCTACGTCCTGTCGAAGGAAGAAGGCGGCCGTCACACTCCGTTCTTCAAAGGCTACCGTCCACAGTTCTACTTCCGTACCACTGACGTGACCGGTAACTGCGAACTGCCGGAAGGCGTTGAAATGGTAATGCCAGGTGACAACATTCAGATGACTGTTACCCTGATCAAGACCATCGCAATGGAAGACGGTCTGCGCTTCGCTATCCGTGAAGGCGGTCGTACCGTCGGCGCCGGCGTTGTGGCCAAAATCATCGAGTAATCACTCGACCGATTGAAAAAACCCCCGCTCAGCGGGGGTTTTTTTTATTGGGTTGACACTAATTGGGGGCGTCTATAGAATCACGCCTCCTTTTAGCGGGCGTAGTGCGTCCGTTGGGAACAGCCTGGAGTCTGAAATCCAATGCAAAATCAGCAAATCCGTATCAGGTTGAAGGCTTTCGACCATCGCCTGATCGACCAATCCACCCAGGAAATCGTGGAAACCGCGAAACGTACTGGTGCACAAGTGCGTGGTCCAATTCCACTGCCTACCCGCAAAGAGCGTTTCACCGTTCTGGTCTCCCCGCACGTCAACAAAGACGCGCGTGACCAGTACGAGATTCGCACTCATAAGCGTGTTCTGGACATCGTCCAGCCAACGGATAAAACCGTTGACGCGCTGATGAAGCTTGATCTGGCGGCAGGTGTGGAAGTACAGATCAGCCTCGGCTAAGACTTCGGTCTAGTCGTGTAACGCTCTGAAATGGGCGGCCATAGCGGGTGAAAGCCCCGTACACTCATGAGGTTTACAACATGACTATTGGTGTAATCGGTCGCAAGTGCGGTATGACCCGCATTTTCACCGAAGAAGGTGTCTCCATTCCGGTCACGGTCATTGAGATCGAGCCGAATCGCGTCACCCAGTTCAAAACTGAAGAAACCGATGGCTACCGTGCAGTGCAAGTCACTGTCGGCGAGCGTCGTGCTTCGCGTGTGACTGCCGCTCAGGCAGGCCACTTCGCCAAGGCCAACGTTGCCGCTGGTCGCGGTGTTTGGGAGTTCCGTCTTGAAGAAGGCGATTTCCAGGCTGGCGATCTGATCAAAGCTGAACTCTTCACTGCAGGCCAGCTGGTAGACGTTACTGGTCAGTCCAAAGGTAAAGGCTTCGCCGGTACCATCAAGCGCTGGAACTTCCGTGGTCAGGACAACACCCACGGTAACTCCGTGTCGCACCGTGTTCCTGGTTCCATCGGCCAGTGCCAGACTCCTGGTCGTGTGTTCAAGGGCAAGAAAATGTCCGGTCACATGGGCGCCGAGCGCGTGACTGTTCAGTCCCTGGAAGTAGTTCGCGTAGACGCTGAACGCAACCTGCTGCTGATCAAGGGTGCCGTACCTGGCGCTACTGGCGGCGACGTGGTTGTACGTCCAGCTGTCAAGGCTCGCGGTTAAGGGGAAACTGACATGCAACTTAATGTAAATGACGCTCAGGCGATCGAAGTTTCCGAACTGACTTTCGGTGGCGAATTCAACGAGACGCTGGTTCACCAAGCAGTCGTGGCCTACATGGCCGGCGGCCGTCAGGGCACCAAGCAGCAGAAGACCCGTTCCGACGTGGCTGGTGGCGGTAAGCGCCCATGGCGTCAGAAGGGTACTGGCCGTGCTCGTGCTGGTACCACTCGTGGTCCGATCTGGCGTGGCGGTGGTGTAACCTTCGCAGCTCGCCCTCAAGATCACTCGCAAAAGCTCAACAAGAAGATGTATCGCGCAGCTCTGCGCTCCATCCTCGCTGAGCTGGTGCGTAGCGACCGTCTGGTCGTGGTTCAGGACTTCGCTGTTGAAGCACCGAAAACCAAAGATCTGCTGAACAAGCTGAACGGCATGGGTCTGAGCGATGTACTGATCGTTTCCGACGCTGTTGATCAGAACCTGTACCTGGCTGCTCGTAACCTGCCGCACGTCGACGTACGTGACGTACAAGGTTCCGACCCGGTCAGTCTGATCGCATACGAGAAAGTGTTGATCACTGTCTCGGCCGTGAAGAAATTCGAGGAGCTGCTGGGATGAACCAGGAACGCGTATTCAAAGTCCTCCTTGGCCCGCACGTTTCCGAGAAGGCTACCGTTCTGGCTGAGAAAAAAGGCCAGTTCGTATTCAAGGTTGCTACTGATGCAACCAAGCTGGAAATCAAGAAAGCTGTCGAAGGCCTGTTCAACGTAAAAGTTGAAAACGTGTCGACTGTTAACGTTCTGGGTAAAACCAAGCGTACCGCACGTGGTCTGGGCAAGCGTAATGACTGGAAGAAGGCGATCGTCTCCCTTCAGCCAGGCCAAGATCTCGATTTCAGCAGCAGTGCTGAGTAAGGAAGGGGTGCATCATGGCAATCGTTAAATGCAAACCGACTTCCCCTGGCCGCCGTTTCGTGGTCAAGGTGGTCAACAAGGAGCTGCACAAAGGCGCTCCTCACGCACCGCTGATCGAGAAAAAATCGAAGTCTGGTGGTCGTAACAACAATGGCCGCATTACCACTCGTCACGTTGGTGGTGGTCACAAGCAGCATTACCGTCTGGTCGACTTCCGTCGCAACGACAAAGATGGCATTCCAGCCACTGTCGAGCGTATCGAATACGATCCAAACCGTACTGCTCACATCGCCCTGCTGTGCTACGCAGACGGTGAGCGTCGCTACATCATCGCGCCTAAAGGCGTGAGCGCTGGCGACCAGCTGATCGCAGGTGCCCTGGCCCCAATCAAGGCCGGTAACTCCCTGCAGCTGCGCAACATTCCAGTAGGTAGCACCATTCACGGCATCGAACTGAAGCCGGGTAAAGGTGCTCAGATCGCTCGTTCCGCTGGTGCTTCGGCTCAGCTGATCGCTCGCGAAGGTGTCTACGTGACCCTGCGTCTGCGCTCTGGTGAAATGCGTAAAGTCCTGGCTGAGTGCCGTGCGACCCTGGGCGAAGTCTCGAACTCCGAGCACAGCCTGCGTTCGCTGGGTAAAGCTGGTGCCAAACGCTGGCGCGGCGTTCGCCCAACCGTTCGTGGTGTTGCCATGAACCCGGTTGACCACCCACACGGTGGTGGTGAAGGTCGTACCTCCGGTGGTCGTCATCCGGTATCGCCATGGGGCTTCCCAACCAAGGGTGCTAAAACCCGTGGTAATAAGCGTACCGACAACATGATCGTCCGTCGTCGCAAGTAACTAGAGGGATACGACAGTGCCACGTTCTCTGAAAAAAGGTCCTTTTATCGATCTTCACCTGTTGAAGAAGGTCGAAGTGGCGGTGGAGAAGAACGATCGCAAGCCAGTTAAAACCTGGTCGCGCCGTTCGATGATCCTGCCACAAATGGTCGGTCTGACCATCGCGGTTCACAACGGTCGCCAGCATGTTCCAGTTCTCGTGAACGAAGACATGGTCGGCCACAAACTGGGCGAGTTCGCCGGTACCCGCACCTATCGCGGGCACGTGGCTGACAAGAAAGCCAAGCGTTAAGGGGTAAGGAAATGGAAGTAGCCGCTAAGTTGTCGGGCGCTCGCATCTCCGCCCAGAAAGCCCGCTTGGTCGCCGACCAGATCCGCGGGAAGAAGGTGGGCGAAGCGCTCAACCTGTTGGCCTTCAGCAGCAAAAAAGCCGCTGAAATCATGAAGAAAGTCCTCGAGTCGGCCGTAGCCAACGCCGAACACAACGAAGGCGCAGACGTTGATGACCTGAAGGTCTCCACCGTCTTCGTCAACGAAGGGCGTTCGCTGAAGCGCATCATGCCACGTGCCAAAGGCCGTGCTGATCGCATCGTCAAGCGGTCTTGCCATATCACTGTCAAGGTTGCGGACAAGTAACGGAGTCGATCAGATGGGTCAGAAAGTACATCCCACTGGCATTCGCCTGGGAATCGTCAAGGAGCACACCTCCGTCTGGTACGCAGACGGTGCTACTTACGCAGATTACCTGTTGAAGGATCTGAAAACGCGTGAGTACCTCCAAGACAAACTAAAAAGCGCGTCCGTAAGCCGTATCGATATTCATCGTCCGGCTCAAACTGCACGCATCACCATCCACACCGCTCGTCCCGGTATCGTTATCGGTAAGAAAGGTGAAGATGTCGAGAAGCTGCGTCAGGACCTGACCAAGCAGATGGGTGTGCCTGTGCACATCAACATCGAAGAGATCCGCAAGCCGGAACTCGACGCTATGCTGGTTGCGCAGAGCGTAGCTCAGCAGCTGGAACGCCGTGTAATGTTCCGTCGCGCCATGAAGCGCGCGGTACAGAACGCCATGCGTATTGGTGCCAAGGGCATCAAGATCCAGGTGAGCGGTCGTCTCGGCGGTGCTGAGATTGCTCGTACCGAGTGGTATCGCGAAGGTCGTGTGCCTCTGCACACCCTGCGTGCCGATATCGACTACAACACCTACGAAGCTCACACCACTTACGGTGTGATCGGTGTGAAGGTTTGGATCTTCAAAGGCGAAGTTATTGGTGGTCGCCAAGAAGAACTGAAACCACAAGCACCAGCGCCTCGTAAAAAAGCTGCTAAGTAAGGGGTACGCCAAATGTTGCAACCAAAGCGTACAAAATTCCGCAAGCAGATGACTGGCCACAACCGTGGTCTGGCACTGCGCGGTAGCAAAGTCAGCTTCGGCGAATTCGCCCTGAAAGCTGTTGCTCGCGGTCGCCTCACCGCTCGCCAGATCGAGTCCGCACGTCGTGCGCTGACCCGTCACGTTAAGCGTGGCGGTAAGATCTGGATCCGTGTGTTCCCGGACAAGCCGATCTCCAAAAAACCTCTTGAGGTTCGTATGGGTAAAGGTAAGGGCTCCGTGGAATACTGGGTTGCCCAGATTCAGCCAGGCAAAGTCCTGTACGAGATCGAGGGTGTTTCTGAAGAGCTGGCGCGCGAAGCTTTCGCCCTGGCTGCTGCAAAGCTGCCTCTCGCCACCTCCTTTGTTAAGCGGACGGTGATGTGATGAAAGCGAATGAACTTCGTGAAAAATCGGCACAGCAACTGAACGAGCAACTGCTCGGCTTGCTGCGCGACCAGTTCAATCTGCGTATGCAGAAAGCAACTGGCCAGTTGGGGCAGTCGCACCTGCTCTCGCAAGTTAAGCGTGACATCGCTCGCGTGAAAACTGTGCTCAACCAGCAGGCAGGTAAGTGATCATGGCTGAAGCTGAAAAAACCGTCCGTACGCTGACTGGCCGTGTCGTCAGCGACAAAATGGACAAGACCATCACCGTTCTGATCGAGCGTCGCGTAAAGCACCCGATCTACGGTAAATACGTTAAGCGTTCGACTAAGCTGCACGCGCACGACGAAGCCAACCAGTGCAAGATCGGCGACAAGGTTTCCATCCGTGAAACCCGTCCGCTGGCCAAGACCAAGTCCTGGGCACTGGTTGAAGTCCTCGAACGCGCTGTTGAAGTCTAAGGGCTAAGGGTCGGAGAAATTTTATGATTCAGACTCAATCCATGCTCGATGTGGCCGATAACAGCGGCGCTCGTCGCGTCATGTGCATCAAGGTACTCGGCGGTTCGCACCGCCGTTACGCCGGTATCGGTGACATCATCAAAGTAACCGTCAAGGAAGCAATTCCGCGCGGTAAGGTCAAAAAAGGCCAAGTGATGACCGCTGTCGTCGTACGTACCCGTCACGGTGTTCGTCGCGCTGACGGTTCCATCATTCGTTTCGACGGCAACGCTGCTGTTCTGCTGAACAACAAGCAAGAGCCGATCGGCACTCGCATCTTCGGGCCAGTGACCCGTGAACTTCGTACTGAGAAGTTCATGAAGATCGTCTCGCTCGCCCCTGAAGTGCTGTAAGGAGATCCGACATGCAAAAGATTCGTCGTGACGACGAGATCATCGTGATCGCCGGCAAAGACAAAGGTAAGCGCGGTAAGGTGCTGAAGGTTCTGGCTGATGACCGTCTGGTTATCGGTGGCGTGAACCTGGTCAAGCGTCATACCAAGCCTAACCCGATGGCGGGCGTACAGGGCGGTATCGTCGAGAAAGAAGCGCCTCTGCACGCTTCCAACGTTGCCATCTTCAACGGTGAAACCAACAAGGCTGACCGCGTTGGTTTCAAAGTAGAAGACGGTAAAAAAATTCGTGTCTTCAAGTCGACCCAAAAAGCGGTTGATGCTTGAACACTGCTAGGTAGAAGACCATGGCACGACTGAAAGAGATTTACCGGAACGAAATCGCTCCTAAGCTTAAGGAAGAACTTAAGCTGTCGAACGTGATGGAAGTTCCGCGCGTTACCAAGATCACCCTGAACATGGGTCTGGGCGAAGCGATCGGCGACAAGAAAGTCATCGAGCACGCTGTTGCCGACCTGGAAAAGATCACCGGTCAAAAGCCGGTTGTGACTTTCGCTCGCAAATCCATCGCTGGCTTCAAAGTCCGCGAAGGCTGGCCGATCGGCGTCAAGGTGACCCTGCGTAGCGACAAGATGTACGAATTCCTGGACCGCCTGCTGGCGATCTCCCTGCCTCGGGTTCGCGACTTCCGCGGCCTGAATGCCAAGTCCTTCGATGGTCGTGGCAACTACAGCATGGGCGTGAAAGAGCAGATCATCTTCCCGGAAATCGACTACGACAAGATCGATGCTCTGCGCGGTTTGGACATCACCCTGACCACCACTGCTCGTTCGGACGACGAAGGCCGCGCTCTGCTGCGTGCTTTCAAGTTCCCGTTCCGCAACTGATTGGAGTAGGAAAATGGCCAAGAAGAGCATGAAAAACCGCGAGCTGAAGCGTCAGCTCACGGTAGCAAAGTTCGCTAAGAAGCGTGCTGAGCTGAAAGCGACCATCGTCAACCTGAACGCCTCTCCAGAAGAGCGTTTCGCTGCCGTTGTCGCTCTGCAGAAGCAGCCACGCGACGCTAGCGCCTCGCGCCTGCGTAACCGTTGCCGCCTGACCGGTCGTCCTCACGGTGTATACCGTAAGTTCGGCCTGGGCCGTAACATGCTGCGTCAAGCTGCAATGCGCGGTGACGTACCAGGTCTGGTCAAGGCCTCCTGGTAATCGCTGCAGGCAAGGCACGGGTGGAAGGGGAGCAATCTTCCGACCGCCGGTGACCTTGCCAACAAACAAGCCCCTATATGGGGCTTGTTTCGTTTCTGCCTTGTGTCTAGAATGACCGGCTCACCTGAGCCTGGGTTTTTGCCCAAACCGTTCAGGTGGTTGTCATAGCCGCAAGGCTAATAATTCTTGTATCAGGAGCATCTAGCCCATGAGTATGCAGGACCCGTTAGCGGACATGCTAACTCGCATCCGTAATGCCCAGATGGCTGAAAAGTCCGTCGTAAGCATGCCTTCCTCTACCCTGAAGGTCGCGGTTGCCAAAGTTCTGAAGGACGAAGGTTACATCGCTGGCTACCAGGTAACTGGTGAGGCCAAGCCTTCCCTGTCGATCGAACTGAAGTACTTCGAAGGCCGTCCGGTCATCGAGGAACTGAAGCGCTCCAGCCGTCCAGGCCTGCGCCAGTACAAGGCCGTCACCGATCTGCCGAAAGTACGTGGCGGTCTGGGCGTGTCTATCGTCTCCACCAACAAAGGTGTGATGACTGATCGCGCTGCGCGCGCTGCCGGTGTCGGCGGCGAAGTTCTGTGCACAGTGTTCTAAGGGGGGATAGACATGTCTCGCGTCGCTAAGAACCCCGTTAAGCTGCCATCCGGTGTCGAAGTCAAATTCGCCGGTCAGCAGCTTTCGGTGAAGGGTGCCAAAGGTACTCTCGAACTGAACGTTCACTCGTCTGTTGAAGTTACCGAAGAGTCTGGTGAGCTGCGTTTCGTCGCTCGCAATGGTGACCAGCAAGCTCGTGCCATGGCCGGTACCACCCGCGCTCTGGTCAACAACATGGTCCAAGGCGTAAGCCAAGGCTTCGAGCGCAAGCTCCAGCTGGTCGGTGTTGGTTACAAGGCACAGGCTAAAGGCACCGTCCTGAACCTGGCCCTGGGCTTCTCTCACCCAGTGGACTACGAACTGCCAGCCGGTATCACCGCTGAAACACCTAGCCAGACCGACATCCTGATCAAGGGTATCGACAAGCAGCTGGTAGGTCAGGTGGCCGCTGAAATCCGCGACTTCCGTCCGCCAGAGCCTTACAAAGGTAAAGGTGTGCGTTACGCGGACGAAGTAGTCCGTCGTAAAGAAGCCAAGAAGAAGTAGGGCCTAGTAAATGACCGACAAAAAAGTTATTCGACTGCGTCGCGCTCGCAAAGCACGTCTCAAGATGCACGAACTCGAAGTCGTGCGCCTGTGCGTGTTCCGCTCCTCGCAGCACATCTACGCCCAGGTCATTTCGGCCGACGGCAGCAAGGTTCTGGCAAGCGCCTCGACCTTGGACAAAGACCTGCGTGATGGCGCCACTGGCAACATCGACGCGGCCACTAAGGTTGGCAAGCTGGTAGCTGAGCGTGCGAAAGCCGCCGGTGTATCTCAAGTTGCCTTTGACCGTTCCGGCTTCAAGTACCATGGCCGCGTCAAAGCGCTGGCTGATGCTGCTCGTGAAGGCGGGCTGGAGTTCTAAGTTATGGCAAATAACGATCAAAAGCGCGACGAAGGCTACATCGAGAAGCTGGTTCAAGTTAACCGCGTTGCCAAAACCGTAAAAGGCGGCCGTATCTTCACCTTCACCGCGCTGACCGTGGTTGGTGATGGTAAAGGTCGTGTTGGCTTCGGCCGTGGCAAGTCGCGCGAAGTACCAGCCGCGATCCAGAAAGCCATGGAAGCTGCTCGCCGCAACATGATCCAGGTTGACCTGAAGGGCACCACCCTGCAGTACGCCACCAAGGCTGCCCACGGCGCCTCGAAGGTTTACATGCAGCCTGCCTCGGAAGGTACCGGTATCATCGCCGGTGGCGCAATGCGTGCTGTCCTGGAAGTTGCTGGTGTTCAGAACGTTCTGGCCAAGTGCTACGGTTCGACCAACCCAGTGAACGTGGTTTACGCCACCTTCAAGGGTCTGAAAGCCATGCAATCTCCTGAATCCATTGCCGCCAAGCGTGGCAAGAGCGTCGAGGAGATCTTCTGATCATGGCAACCGTAAAAGTAACGCTGATCAAGAGCGTCTCGGGCCGTCTGCCTAACCACAAGCTGTGTGTTAAAGGCCTGGGTCTGCGTCGCATCGGTCACACTGTAGAAGTCCAGGATACTCCCGAGAACCGCGGGATGATCAACAAGGCTTACTACATGCTGAAGGTCGAGGGCTAATCGATGAAACTCAATGATCTGAGTCCAGCGCCGGGTTCCCGTCGCGAGAAGCATCGTCCAGGTCGTGGTATCGGTAGCGGTCTGGGTAAGACCGGCGGCCGTGGCCACAAAGGTCAGACTTCCCGTTCGGGTGGTTCGATCGCTCCTGGCTTCGAAGGCGGTCAACAGCCGCTGCACCGTCGCCTGCCGAAGTTCGGCTTCGTTTCCCTGAAAGCCATGGACCGCGCTGAAGTGCGTCTGTCCGAGCTGGCCAAAGTGGAAGGCGACGTGATCTCCGTGCAATCCCTGAAGGATGCCAACGTGATCAACCAGCACATTCAGCGTGTGAAAATCATGCTGTCTGGCGAAGTTACTCGCGCAGTCACCATCAAGGGTATCGCAGCCACCAAGGGTGCGCGTGCGGCTATCGAAGCAGCTGGCGGCAAATTCGAGGAATAAATGGCTAAGCAAGGTGCTCTCTCTTCGCTCGGTAAGGGCGGGATGTCGGAACTCTGGGCTCGTCTGCGCTTTCTGTTCATGGCGATCATCGTCTATCGGATAGGTGCGCATATCCCGGTTCCCGGCATCAATCCGGACCGTCTGGCGGATCTGTTTCGGCAGAATGAGGGGACCATTCTTAGCTTGTTCAACATGTTTTCCGGTGGCGCGCTCGAGCGCATGAGCATCTTTGCACTGGGGATCATGCCGTACATTTCGGCATCGATCATCATGCAGTTGATGACGGCGGTCAGCCCGCAACTGGAGCAGTTGAAGAAGGAAGGTGAAGCTGGCCGTCGCAAGATCAGCCAGTACACCCGCTACGGCACCGTTATCCTGGCACTGGTCCAAGCCATTGGCATGTCCATTGGCCTGGCCAACCAGGGCGTGGCGTTTTCTGTAGGCCTGGGCTTCCATGTCGTCGCTGTTTCCACTTTCGTGGCAGGCGCGATGTTCATGATGTGGCTGGGCGAGCAGATCACCGAGCGCGGTGTGGGCAACGGTATCTCGATGTTGATTTTCGCGGGTATCGTTGCCGGTCTTCCGAGAGCAATCGGGCAGTCTTTCGAGTCTGCACGCACAGGCGATATCAACATTTTCGCCCTGGTCGCCATCGGTCTGCTGGCAGTAGCGATTATCGGTTTTGTGGTGTTCATTGAGCGTGGTCAGCGTCGTATCGCCGTTCATTACGCCAAGCGTCAGCAGGGCCGTAAGGTCTTCGCTGCGCAGACTAGCCACTTGCCGCTGAAAGTGAACATGGCGGGGGTTATCCCGGCTATTTTCGCGAGCAGCATTCTGCTGTTCCCGGCTTCGCTGGGTGCCTGGTTTGGTCAGTCCGAAGGTATGGGCTGGCTGCAGGACATCTCGCAGTCGATCGCTCCTGGTCAGCCGTTGAACATTCTGCTGTTTAGTGCAGGGATCATTTTCTTCTGCTTCTTCTACACAGCGTTGATGTTCAACCCGAAAGACGTAGCGGAAAACCTGAAGAAGTCCGGTGCCTTTATTCCGGGTATCCGTCCTGGTGAGCAGTCGGCACGCTACATTGATGGCGTTCTGACCCGTTTGACCATGTTCGGTGCTCTTTACATGATGGCCGTCTGCCTTCTGCCCCAGTTCCTGGTGGTGGCAGCAAATGTGCCGTTCTACCTTGGCGGGACCTCGTTGCTGATTGTGGTAGTGGTTGTGATGGACTTCATGTCCCAAGTACAATCGCACCTCGTTTCGCACCAGTACGAATCCCTGATGAAGAAAGCCAACCTGAAAGGCTACGGTGGCAGCGGTTTGCTGCGCTGATACGCCCCTAAGGTTCGAGGAGTCGGTAATGAAAGTTCGTGCATCGGTGAAAAAGCTGTGCCGTAACTGCAAGATCATCCGTCGCGAAGGCGTCGTACGAGTGATCTGCAGCGCGGAACCGCGTCACAAACAGCGCCAAGGCTGAGTGTGATCTGCGCTTCAAACCCAGCAGCTAGTGTGCTGCTGGGTTGATTATTCGTTTCTACAGCGATATTATCTCGCGCCCTATTTCTTGGCTTCCGGGGCGTAGGTAGCTGTCAATTGGAGTCCCACTGAATGGCCCGTATTGCAGGCGTCAACATTCCAGATAACAAGCATACTGTTATCTCGCTGACCTACATCTATGGTGTCGGTCGCACAACTGCACAGAAGATTTGTGCAGACGCTGGTGTAAACCCAGCCGCTAAGATCAAGGATCTGAGCGACGAGCAAATCGAAACCCTGCGTGGCGAAGTCGCGAAGTTCACCACCGAAGGTGACCTGCGTCGTGACATCAACATGAAGATCAAGCGCTTGATGGACCTGGGTTGCTACCGCGGCCTGCGTCATCGTAAAGGTCTGCCGGTTCGCGGTCAGCGCACCAAGACCAACGCACGCACCCGTAAGGGCCCGCGTAAGCCGATCCGCAAGTAATCGCCCAGGAATATAGACATGGCAAAACCTGCTGCTCGTCCTCGTAAGAAAGTCAAAAAGACAGTGGTTGATGGCATCGCCCACATCCATGCTTCTTTCAACAACACCATCGTGACCATCACCGACCGTCAGGGCAATGCTTTGTCCTGGGCGACCTCCGGTGGTTCGGGTTTCCGTGGTTCGCGCAAATCCACCCCGTTCGCAGCTCAGATCGCTGCTGAGCGTGCTGGTCAAGCTGCGCTGGAATACGGTCTGAAGAACCTCGACGTTAACGTCAAGGGTCCAGGTCCAGGTCGTGAGTCCGCCGTTCGTGCATTGAACAGCTGCGGCTACAAGATCGCCAGCATCACCGACGTGACGCCAATCCCGCACAACGGGTGCCGTCCGCCGAAGAAGCGTCGCGTGTAATCAGGAGACAGAAGAATGGCACGTTACATTGGTCCAAAATGCAAACTGTCTCGTCGTGAAGGCACTGATCTGTTCCTGAAGAGCGGCGTTCGCGCTCTGGAATCGAAGTGCAATATCGAAGCAGCCCCAGGTATCCACGGCCAGCGCCGTGGCCGTCAGTCCGACTACGGCACCCAGCTGCGTGAGAAACAAAAAGTCCGTCGTATCTACGGTGTTCTGGAGCGTCAGTTCCGCGGTTACTACCAAGCTGCTGCCTCGAAAAAAGGCGCAACCGGTGAGAACCTGCTGCAACTGCTCGAGTGCCGTCTGGATAACGTCGTTTACCGTATGGGCTTCGGCTCGACTCGTTCCGAGTCCCGTCAGCTGGTTTCGCACAAAGCGATCAGCGTCAACGGTAAGACTGTAAACATTCCATCCTACCAAGTTCGTCCGGGTGACGTGGTCGCAGTCCGCGAGAAATCGCTGGGCCAGTTGCGCATTGTTCAAGCCCTTGAACTGTGCGCCCAGCGTGGCCGCGTTGAGTGGGTTGACGTGGATGCTGCTAAAAAGTCGGGCGTTTTCAAGAACGTTCCTGCTCGCAGCGACCTGTCTGCCGACATCAACGAAAACCTGATTGTCGAGCTCTACTCCAAGTAAGGGCTAGAAAATAGGTGCATCCATGCAGATTTCGGTAAATGAGTTCCTGACTCCCCGCCACATTGATGTGCAGGTAGTCAGTCCGACCCGCGCCAAAATTACGCTCGAGCCTCTCGAGCGTGGTTTCGGCCATACCCTGGGCAACGCGCTGCGCCGCATCCTGTTGTCCTCCATGCCTGGCTGTGCAGTAGTCGAGGCCGAGATCGATGGCGTACTCCATGAGTACTCCGCGATCGAAGGTGTTCAGGAAGACGTAATTGAAATCCTGTTGAACCTGAAAGGTCTCGCTATCAAACTGCATGGTCGTGACGAAGTTACGCTGACCTTGTCGAAAAAGGGTTCGGGGGTGGTTACCGCTGCCGATATTCAGCTGGATCACGATGTCGAGATCGTCAACCCCGATCACGTAATCGCGAACCTGGCGTCGAACGGCGCTCTGAACATGAAGCTCACTGTAGCTCGTGGTCGTGGTTACGAGCCGGCCGACTCCCGTCAAACCGACGAAGACGAAAGCCGTAGCATTGGCCGTCTGCAGTTGGACGCCTCCTTCAGCCCGGTGCGTCGTATCGCCTATGTGGTCGAGAACGCCCGTGTTGAACAGCGTACCAACCTGGACAAACTGGTCATTGATCTGGAAACCAACGGCACCCTGGATCCTGAAGAGGCTATCCGCCGCGCTGCGACCATTCTGCAACAGCAGTTGGCCGCGTTCGTCGACCTCAAAGGTGACAGCGAGCCTGTCGTAGTCGAGCAGGAAGACGAGATCGATCCGATCCTGCTGCGTCCGGTTGACGACCTGGAACTGACTGTACGTTCGGCCAACTGCCTCAAGGCGGAGAACATCTACTACATCGGCGACCTGATTCAGCGTACCGAAGTAGAGCTGTTGAAGACTCCTAACCTGGGTAAGAAGTCCCTGACTGAAATCAAGGACGTTCTGGCCTCTCGTGGTCTGTCTCTCGGCATGCGCCTCGACAACTGGCCGCCTGCAAGTCTTAAGAAAGACGACAAGGCGACCGCCTGATCGTCGTAATCACCGAACGTAGTGTTTGGTAAGGAATGAATCATGCGTCATCGTAAAAGTGGACGTCACCTGAGCCGTACCAGCTCTCACCGCAAGGCTATGTTCCAGAACATGGCAGTGTCGCTGATCGAGCACGAGCTGATCAAAACCACCCTGCCGAAAGCCAAGGAACTGCGCCGCGTTGCCGAGCCGCTGATCACCCTGGCCAAGGAAGACAGCGTTGCTAACCGTCGTCTGGCCTTCGACCGTACCCGTTCGAAGTCCGCTGTTGGCAAACTGTTCAACGACCTGGGCAAGCGTTACGCCACCCGTCAGGGCGGCTACCTGCGCATCCTGAAGTGCGGTTTCCGCGCTGGCGACAACGCGCCTATGGCGTATGTCGAGCTGGTTGATCGTCCGGTCGGCGGTGCTGTAGAAGCTGCTGAGTAAGACGTTCTGTCTGCTACAGAAAACCGGGCCTAGTGCCCGGTTTTTTGTTTATACATCTATTGTTTATTTCTATTGATGTAAGTCATGTAATGAATTTGTCCCTGTAATCTTGCTCGTCAATACTCTCTCTACAGCCGATCAGCCGGCCCTTGAAGACCGAAATGGAGAGCCCATGAGCAAGATTCTCACCACCGCTAGCGGTGCACCTGTAGCCGACAATCAGAACTCCCGCTCCGCCGGCCCGCGCGGTCCGCTGCTGCTCGACGACTTCCACCTGATCGAGAAGCTCGCCCATTTCAACCGCGAGAACATTCCTGAGCGCCGCGTCCATGCCAAAGGCTCGGGCGCCTACGGTACCTTTACCGTTACTCACGATATCACCGGCTATACCAGCGCCAAGCTGTTTGAAGAGGTCGGTAAACAAACCGAGACTTTCTTACGCTTCTCCACCGTTGGTGGCGAGCGCGGCTCTGCAGATACCGAGCGTGACCCGCGCGGCTTCGCGGTGAAGTTCTACACCGAGGAAGGCAACTGGGACATTGTCGGTAACAACACGCCAGTATTCTTCATTCGCGACCCACTGAAGTTCCCGGACTTTATCCACACCCAGAAGCGCCACCCGCAGTCCAACCTGAAGAATGCTCAGATGATGTGGGACTTCTGGTCGCACTCTCCAGAAGCGTTGCATCAGGTCACCATCCTGTTTTCCGACCGTGGCATTCCGGACGGCTACCGTCACATGCATGGCTTTGGCAGCCACACCTACAGCCTGATCAATGCAAAGGGTGAGCGCACTTGGGTCAAGTGGCACTTCAAGACCCAACAAGGCATCAAGAACCTCACCCCGGCAGACGCTGCACGCCTGGCAGGGACCGATCCGGATTACGCTCAGCGCGACCTCTTCGAGGCCATCGAGCGTGGCGACTACCCGCGCTGGACTGTCTGCATTCAGGTGATGAGCGAAGCCGAGGCTGCCAGCCGCGACGAGAACCCATTCGACGTGACCAAGACCTGGTCGCAGAAGGATTATCCACTCATCGAGGTGGGTGTGCTGGAGCTCAACCGTAACCCGCTCAACTATTTTGCGGAGGTCGAGCAGGCCGCGTTCGGGCCGAGCAATATGGTGCCCGGCGTCGGTCTTTCGCCGGACCGCATGCTGCAAGGCCGCGTATTCGCCTACGCCGACGCGCACCGCTATCGCGTGGGGACCAACCACCAGCAATTGCCAGTCAACGCGCCACGCTGCCCGGTGAACAGCTACCAGCGTGACGGCTCGATGGCCACCGGCAGTTACGGTAGTGCACCGAACTACGAGCCAAACAGCTACAGCGATGCCCCGAAACAGTCGCCACGTCATGCTGAGCCAGCATTGGCCATGAATGGTTCGGCTGATCGCTACGATCACCGTGAGGACACTGACTACTTCAGTCATGCCGGCGCGTTGTTCCGTTTGATGAGCGATGAGCAGAAAGGCCTGCTGATCAGCAACATCGCCGGTACCATGGCGGGTGTCAGCGAAGACGTGATTCAGCGTCAGCTACAGTACTTCTTCAAGGCGGATCCGGCCTATGGCGAAGGGATTGCGAAGGCTTTGGGCATCAATCTCGCCTAAGTCGAAGTGATAAGAAGAACCGCCCTCATTTGGGCGGTTTTTCAATGAATATCACTACTGTTTAACCGATTTTTTGCGTCTGATTGCGCGTTTTTCAGTGACCATAGGCAAAAGCTGGTTCACACTATGTGGCATAGACGTTTTCACATGGAGAATCAGGGCGATGCAAGGCCACCCGGATGTAATCAACTATCTCGTCACGCTGCTGAAGGGCGAACTGGCGGCACGCGACCAGTACTTCATTCATTCGCGCATGTACGAAGACTGGGGCCTGTCCAAGCTCTACGAGCGCATCAACCACGAGATGGAGGAAGAGACGCAGCACGCCGATGCCCTGATGCGTCGTATCCTCATGCTCGAAGGGACCCCTGACATGCGTGCGGATGACCTGGAGGTCGGTAGCACCGTGCCGGAAATGATCGAGGCAGACCTCAAGCTCGAATACAAGGTGCGCGGTGCGCTTTGTAAAGGCATCGAGCTATGCGAACTGCACAAGGACTACGTCAGTCGTGACATCCTGCGTGCGCAGCTGGCCGACACCGAAGAAGATCACACCTACTGGCTTGAGAAGCAGCAGGGCCTGATCAAGGCCATCGGGCTGGAAAACTACCTGCAGTCGCAGATGTAAGTTACCCACAGGCTCAAGTAAAAGCCCCTGGCACCATCGGTACCAGGGGCTTTTTCATTGCGCTGGCAACACTTAGGCCCGGTCCCGCTCCAGCAATGGTTTCAGGTAATGGCCGGTATATGACTGCTTCATCTCGCTCAGCTCTTCTGGCGTACCGCAGGCAATGATCTGCCCACCCTTGGAGCCGCCCTCAGGCCCCAGGTCAACCAGCCAGTCGGCAGTCTTGATCACATCCAGGTTATGCTCGATCACCACCACGGTATTGCCGTGGTCGCGCAGGCGATGCAACACATCCAGCAGCTGCTGGATATCGGCAAAGTGCAGACCGGTAGTAGGTTCGTCGAGGATGTACAAGGTCTTGCCGGTATCGCGCTTGGACAGTTCGCGCGACAGCTTCACCCGCTGCGCCTCACCGCCGGACAACGTGGTCGCTGATTGCCCCAGTTTGATGTACGACAGGCCCACATCCATCAACGTTTGCAGCTTGCGCGCCAGCGCCGGCACCGCATCGAAGAACTCGCGGGCATCCTCGATGGTCATTTCCAGCACCTCGTGGATGTTCTTGCCCTTGTACTTGATCTCCAGGGTTTCGCGGTTGTAGCGCTTGCTCTTGCACACGTCACACGGCACGTAGATGTCCGGCAGGAAGTGCATTTCCACCTTGATCAGGCCATCGCCCTGGCAGGCCTCGCAACGGCCACCCTTGACGTTGAACGAGAAACGCCCCGGGCCATAACCACGCGAGCGTGACTCCGGGACACCGGAGAACAGCTCGCGGATCGGCGTGAAGATGCCGGTGTAGGTGGCCGGGTTGGAGCGTGGTGTGCGGCCGATCGGGCTCTGGTCGATATCCACCACCTTGTCCAGGTGCTGCAGGCCGTCCATGCTGCTGTGCGGTGCGGCTTCCAGGCTGCTTGCGCCATTGAGGGCGGTAGCGGCCAAGGGGTAAAGGGTATTGTTGATCAGCGTCGATTTACCCGAGCCGGATACACCGGTCACGCAGGTCAGCAGGCCGATCGGTACTTCCAGGTCGACGTTCTGCAGGTTGTTGCCACGTGCGCCCTTGAGCTTGAGCTGCAGCTTCTTGTTGCGCGGCGTGCGCTTGGCCGGCACGACGATCTTCTTGCGCCCGGACAGGTACTTGCCAGTCAGCGAATCGGGATGGTCCATGACCTCCTGGGGCGAGCCCTCGGCGACAATCTGCCCACCGTGAACACCGGCGCCCGGGCCGATATCGACCACGTAGTCGGCCAGCCGAATGGCGTCCTCGTCGTGTTCCACCACGATCACCGTGTTGCCCAGGTCGCGCAAATGGTTGAGGGTGGCCAACAGGCGGTCGTTGTCGCGTTGATGAAGGCCGATGGACGGTTCATCGAGGATGTACATCACCCCCACCAGCCCAGCGCCGATCTGGCTGGCGAGGCGGATACGTTGCGCTTCGCCACCGGACAGGGTGTCGGCGCTACGATCCAGGGTCAGGTAGTCGAGACCGACATTGACCAGGAACTGAAGTCGTTCGCAGATTTCCTTGAGGATTTTTGCCGCGATTTCGCCACGCCGCCCAGTAAGGGTCAGTTGACCAAAGTAGTTGCTGGCTTCACCGATCGGCAAATTGGTTACCGCCGGCAGGGTTTTCTCGCCCACCCACACATGGCGCGCCTCGCGGCGCAGGCGCGTACCCCGGCAATCCGGGCACGGTTGCGTGCCAAGGAATTTGGCCAGTTCTTCACGCACGGTGGCCGATTCGGTTTCGCGGTAGCGGCGCTCAAGGTTCGGCACAATGCCTTCGAACGGGTGCGATCGCTTGACGATGTCGCCTCGGTCGTTGAGGTACTTGAAATCGACACTCTGCTTGCCGCTGCCCTGCAGGATCACTTTCTGGTGTTCGGCTGACAGCTCGCCGAAAGGCTCCTCCAGGCTGAAGCCGTAGTGCGCAGCCAACGAACCGAGCATCTGGAAGTAGTACACGTTACGCCGGTCCCAGCCGCGGATCGCGCCTTCGGCCAAGGTCAGTTCGGTGTTGACCAGGCGTTTGGTGTCGAAGAATTGCTTGACCCCCAGGCCGTCGCAGGTCGGGCAGGCGCCAGCCGGGTTGTTGAAGGAAAACAGCTTCGGTTCCAGCTCGCTGATCGCGTGGCCGCACACCGGACAGGCGAAGCGCGCGGAGAAGATCGTCTCTTCGCCTTGTTCGTCGTCCATCGGTGCCACCAGGGCAATTCCGTCGGCCAGTTTCAACGCCGTCTCGAACGATTCGGCCAGGCGCTGTTGCAGGTCGGCGCGGACTTTGAAGCGGTCCACCACCACATCGATGCTGTGCTTCTTCTGTTTGTCCAGCTTGGGCAACTCATCGAGTTCGTAGAGCTTGCCGTTGACCCTGGCCCGCACGAAGCCCTGGGCGCGAAGCTCGTCAAATACCGCCAGGTGCTCGCCTTTGCGCTCGCGTACTACTGGCGCGAGCAGCATCAGCTTGCTGCCTTCCGGGCGCTCCAGCACCAGGTCGACCATCTGGCTGATCGTTTGCGCCTCCAGCGGGATATCGTGGTCCGGGCAGCGTGGAGTACCGACGCGGGCGTACAGCAGGCGCAGATAGTCGTAGATTTCGGTGATGGTGCCGACCGTGGAGCGCGGGTTGTGCGAGGTCGACTTCTGCTCGATCGAAATCGCCGGCGACAGGCCTTCGATGGTGTCGACGTCGGGCTTTTCCATCATCGACAGGAACTGCCGGGCGTAGGCCGACAGCGATTCCACATAGCGGCGCTGGCCTTCGGCGTACAAGGTATCGAACGCCAGGGACGACTTGCCGGAACCGGACAGGCCGGTGATCACGATCAACTTGTCCCGGGGCAGGGTCAGGTCGATGTTCTTCAGGTTGTGGGTACGTGCCCCACGAATCAGAATCTTGTCCACTGCGGCCTCGCTTGGCGGGCATAAACAAGGAAGTATACGGCGCGCCAGTATGACGCGGCAAAGCGTCGCGTAGATGCCGTCAAGCTGTCGGACTGATAGAATCGCCGCCGGTTCACACGAGGTTAATCCATGCACGACACCCACAACGAGCGCATGAGTGGCGGCGAAACCCGCGCCGCTGGCGGCCTTGCCTTGGTCTTTGCCTTTCGTATGCTGGGCATGTTCATGGTCTTGCCGGTACTGGCCACCTACGGCATGGACCTGGCTGGCGCCACGCCTGCCCTGATCGGCCTGGCCATTGGTGCCTATGGCCTGACCCAGGCGATATTGCAGATCCCGTTCGGGATGATTTCCGACCGCATCGGTCGTCGGCCGGTGATTTATCTGGGGCTGGTGATCTTCGCCCTGGGCAGTGTACTGGCGGCCCAAGCCGACTCTATCTGGGGCGTGATTGCCGGGCGCATCCTGCAGGGCGCGGGGGCAATTTCTGCTGCGGTCATGGCACTGCTGTCGGACCTCACCCGCGAACAACACCGGACCAAGGCCATGGCCATGATCGGCATGAGCATCGGCCTGTCGTTTGCTGTCGCCATGGTCGTCGGTCCATTGCTGACAAGTGCCTTTGGTTTGTCAGGTTTGTTCCTGGTCACGGCTGGGCTTGCCCTGGTCGGCATGCTGTTGATCGCGTTTGTCGTGCCCAGCACCCACAGCATTTTGCAGCACCGCGAGTCGGGTGTGGCGCGCCAGGCCATCGGCCCGACCCTGCGCCATCCGGACCTTCTGCGCCTGGACGTCAGCATTTTCATCCTGCACGCCGTCCTCATGGCCAGCTTCGTTGCGCTGCCGCTGGCGTTCGTCGAGCGTGGTGGCCTGCCCAAGGAGCAGCATTGGTGGGTGTACCTGACCGCGCTGTTCATCTCATTTTTTGCAATGGTCCCGTTCATCATCTACGGCGAAAAAAAGCGCAAGATGAAACGTGTGTTGGCCGGCGCGGTCAGTGTCCTGCTGCTGACGGAGATATACTTCTGGGAGTGGGCTGACGGTTTGCGCGGACTGGTGATTGGCACCGTGGTATTCTTTACCGCATTCAACCTGCTGGAGGCTTCGCTGCCTTCTCTGGTGAGCAAGGTGTCGCCTGCCGGTGGCAAGGGGACGGCAATGGGGGTGTATTCCACCAGCCAGTTCCTCGGTGCAGCGTTAGGCGGGATTCTTGGCGGCTGGCTGTTCCAGCACGGTGGGCTGAACACGGTGTTCCTCGGTAGCGCGGTGCTGTGTGCTATCTGGCTGATCGTCGCCTTGCGCATGAACGAGCCGCCATATGTGACCAGCCTGCGCATGCCCCTGACGCCTGAGGCGGTCCGGGAAGCCGGCCTGACCGAGCGCCTGATGGCCGTGCCGGGTGTGACCGACGCTGTGGTGGTGGAAGAAGAAGCCGCCATCTATATCAAACTGGATACGAAAATTTTGGACCGTGCGACCCTCGAGCGACTGGTGAATCCAGCCTCTTCGGCGTGCGAAGCCTAGGAGAACGTTATGGCCCGTGGGGTTAACAAAGTCATTCTGGTCGGTACCTGTGGCCAGGATCCCGAAGTCCGCTACCTGCCCAACGGTAACGCCGTGACCAACCTGAGCCTGGCCACCAGCGAGCAGTGGACTGACAAGCAGTCGGGCCAGAAGGTCGAGCGTACCGAGTGGCACCGTGTGTCGCTGTTCGGCAAGGTTGCCGAAATCGCTGGCGAATACCTGCGCAAGGGTTCGCAGTGCTACATCGAAGGCAAGCTGCAGACCCGCGAGTGGGAAAAAGACGGCATCAAGCGCTACACCACCGAGATCATCGTCGACATCAACGGCACCATGCAGCTGCTCGGCGGTCGTCCGCAGGGCCAGCAGCAGGGCGGCGACCCGTACAACCAGGGTGGCGGCAATTATGGTGGCGGCCAGCAGCAACAGTACAACCAGGCACCGCCACGCCAGCAGGCCCAGCGCCCGCAACAGGCCCCTCAGCGCCCAGCGCCGCAACAGCCTGCGCCGCAGCCGGCGGCTGACTTCGACAGCTTCGATGACGATATTCCGTTCTGATCAGAGCGGTAGGGCGTTCAGCAAGACCAGAAACCCAGGGCCGTTGCCCTGGGTTTTTTTATGGGCAGCACTGCGTATCTGGCATCGCTTTCAGTAGAACAACCGGGGCTCCGGCGAATCCAGCAGGCTTGCCAGCTTGGTCAGGGCAAAGCCCAGTTCTTGGCGGCTGGGTGCCATCAGGGCGATGCGCACACCGCTGGTGGCGTGGCTGCGTTCAGGCAGGAACTGGCTGCCGCTGACCACCGTTACGCCGTTGTCACGCGCTAAGTTGGCAAACTCGTCGCTGGTCCACGGTTCTGGCAGCTCCAGCCAGATATGGAAGCTGTGGGGCTGACTGCGGATCTTGTATTGGCCAAGAATCTCCCGGGCCATGTGCTGGCGCGCGGCCGCCTCCTGCTGCTGCATACGCACCAACTGGTCGGCCTTGCCGCTGTTGATCAGGTTACTGGCCAATTGCGCCATCAGAGGCGATGGCATCCACACGCTGCTGCGTACCATCGATGATAACCGCGACAGGGTTTGCGGCGGGGCGTACAGGTAGCCGATGCGCAGCGCCGGCAGTACGCTTTTGGACAGGCTGGTGAGGTATACCGAGCGTTCAGGCGCATACGCTGCAAGCGGCTTGTAGTCCGGGCTGGGCTCGAGAAAACCGTAGATATCGTCATCCACGATGAACAGGTCGAACTCACGGGCGATCTCGGCGATAGCCTGGCGCCTTGCTGGGGGCATGATCGAGTTGGTCGGGTTCTGGTGCGTGGTGACGCACACCAGCAGGGAAGGGCGGTGTTCCAGGCAGGCCGCGCGCAATGCCTCCGGGATGAGCCCGTGTTCGTCCATGGCGACGCCGCGCAGGCGCCGGCCCAGGCTGTGGGCCAGGGATATGATGCCCGGGTAGCAGAGCGACTCGCACAGCACCACATCGTCATTCTTCGACAGGCTGCTGATGGCCACCAGCAGCCCATGTTGGGCGCCAGCGGTCAGTACTACCTGCTGCCAGCGAGCATCAGGCAGCCAGCGCTGTATCCAGGTCGCACCGGCTTGTTTGTGGGACGTGTGACCACCCTCTGTCACATAGTCGAGTACCTGCCCCAAGTCCGATGAGGCGGCCAGTTCGCTGATAGCCGTGCCTAGCCACTCGCTCATGTGAGCGTCGTTGGGCTTGATGATCGAGAGGTCGATCTGGCTACTCTCGCCGGCAACGGGTGTGGGCACCGACGGGGCGGGTAATGGCTGCCGCAGTTGCCTGACAAATGTGCCTCGGCCCACCTCGCCAGCCACCAGACCACGCTTGGCTGCTTCGTCGTAGGCCCTGCCAACAGTGCCGGGGGTTACATTCAGCGCCTCGGCCAGGTCCTTGAGCGTGGGTAAGCGATCGCCTTCTGCAAGCCGACCACTTTCGATGTCCTGTTCAAGGGCATCAGCGATCATCAGGTAAACCGGCTGTGTTTGATGGCTGTATTGGGGGACCCACATGGAGATGGCACCAGGCTCTGCAAGAGCGCGAAAGCCTAGCATGAAAGCTCGGATGCAGGTAATGATGGTAATCGGCTAAATTGAGTTGAATTTATTTTAGATTGAATCGATTCAATTTTTGAAATTACAATCATCGCACCGATCAGGCCGGCCGCACTCGGGCTGTGCCTGGCATAACGCTCCACTGGATGGACATCGCTATGGAAATGTTGGGTTCTTACTGGGCGGAGCACTGGTTGCTGGCAGTCCTCATACTTGGCGCGATCGCCTTCGTTGCGGGCTTCGTCGACAGCATTGCCGGTGGTGGTGGTTTGTTTCTGGTGCCGGGTTTTCTGCTGGTTGGCATGCCGCCCCAGGTGGCACTGGGCCAGGAAAAACTGGTCAGTACCCTTGGCACGCTGGCTGCTATCCGCAACTTCCTGGCCAACAGCAAGATGGTCTGGCAGGTAGCGTTGGTCGGGGTGCCGTTTTCGCTATTAGGCGCCTACCTGGGGGCTCATCTGATCGTATCGATCTCGCAGGAAACGGTGGGCAAGATCATCCTGGTACTGATCCCCCTCGGCATTCTCATTTTCCTTACCCCCAAGGATCGTCCGGTCGAGGAGCGCGAGCTGTCTTCGCGAATGCTGTACACCGTAGTGCCGTTGACGTGCCTGGCCATTGGCTTCTATGACGGCTTCTTCGGCCCCGGTACCGGCAGCATGTTCATCATCGCTTTCCATTACCTGCTGCGCATGGACCTGGTCTCCAGTTCGGCCAACTCCAAAACCTTCAACTTCGCTTCCAACATCGGTGCTTTGGTGGCGTTCGTCAGCGCAGGCAAGGTCGTCTACCTGCTGGCATTGCCACTTGTGGCCTGCAACATCCTCGGTAACCACCTGGGCAGTTCCCTGGCCTTGCGTAAAGGCAACGACGTGGTGCGCAAGGCGTTGGTGTTCTCGATGCTCTGTCTGTTCACCAGCCTGGGCGTGAAGTACCTCACCTGACCCATTGATAGGAGACAACGAATGAAAACCGCATTTGTAACCGGTGCTTCCTCAGGCTTTGGCCGCGCCATCTGCTGCACCCTGATCGGCAAAGGCTACCGTGTGATCGGTGGAGCCAGGCGCATGGACAAACTGAAAGCACTGGAGGCCGAACTCGGCGTAAATTTCATTCCGCTGGCGCTGGATGTCACTGATTCAGTGTCGCTCGAGAAGGCGGTCGAGCAGATGCGTGAGGCGTCGCTGCAGATCGATCTGCTGGTCAACAACGCGGGACTGGCGCTGGGCGTGGACCGTGCCCAAACCAGCAGTGCCGCAAACTGGCAGCAGATGATTGACACCAACATCACCGGCCTGGCCATGGTCACCCACAAGATCCTGCCGCAGATGGTGGAAGCCGATAGCGGCATGATCATCAACATCGGCTCGATCGCCGGCACTTACCCCTACCCGGGCGGTAACGTGTATGGCGCCAGCAAGGCGTTCGTCCGCCAGTTCAGCCTCAACCTGCGTGCCGACCTGGCTGGCACCCGGGTGCGGGTGAGCAACATCGAGCCGGGGCTGTGCTCAGGCACGGACTTCTCGGTAGTGCGCCTCAATGGCGACATGGACGCCGTGCAGGCCTTGTATCGGGATGTAGAGGCCCTTCTGCCGGAGGACATTGCAGCGACGGTAGCCTGGGTTGCCGAGCAGCCGGCGCACGTGAATATCAATACCATCGAGATCATGCCTGTGGCGCAGAGCAGTGCGGCGCTGAATGTGGTGCGCAACCTGCCACGTGCCTGATCGGGTCCGCACTACTGACCCAGGTCATCGCACCTTCTGGATTCTTGACTAGTCTTATCCTTTGGCGGCCATCAATTGGCCGCCACCGTGACTACCAAGAGGCGCCGGCAATGTTCCGCGCGTCCACCACCTGATCAGGAGTGCACGATGGACCTGAACCGTCGGCAGTTCTTCAAGGTCGCCGCCGTCGGCCTTGGAGGCTCGAGCCTTGCGGCGTTGGGCATGGCCCCGACGCCGGCATTCGCCGAGCAGGTGCGTCACTTCAAGCTGGCGCATACCAAAGAAACCCGTAACACCTGCCCTTACTGTTCGGTCGGCTGCGGCCTGATCCTGTACAGCCAGGGTGATGCGGGTAAGAACGTCAAACAGAACATCATCCATATCGAAGGGGATGCCGACCACCCGGTCAACCGCGGCACACTTTGCCCGAAGGGCGCCGGCTTGCTGGACTTTATCCACAGCCCGAGCCGCCTGCAGTACCCCGAGGTTCGCAAGCCGGGCAGCAAAGAGTGGGTGCGGGTCAGCTGGGACGAGGCGCTGGACCGCGTCGCCGACCTGATGAAGCAGGACCGCGATGCCAACTTCATCGAGAAGAACGCCCAAGGCCAAACGGTCAACCGCTGGCTCACCACCGGTTTTCTTGCCGCCTCCGCCGCTTCCAGCGAGGCTGGCTACCTGACCCACAAGGTCATCCGCGCAACAGGCATGCTGGGGTTCGATAACCAGGCACGTGTCTGACATGGCCCGACGGTGGCAAGTCTTGCCCCGACGTACGGCCGTGGCGCCATGACCAACCACTGGTCCGATATCGCCAACGCGAATCTGGTCCTGGTGATGGGTGGCAACGCAGCAGAAGCGCATCCGTGTGGCTTCAAGTGGGTGACCGAGGCCAAAGCGCACAACAAGGCGCGGCTTATTGTGGTCGACCCGCGGTTTACCCGTACCGCTTCGGTGGCGGACTACTACGCGCCGATCCGTACCGGCACCGATATCGCCTTCATGGGCGGGCTGATCAACTACCTGCTCAGCAACGACAAGATCCAGCACGAGTACGTGCGCAACTACACTGACGTGTCGTTCATCGTCAAAGAGAACTATGGCTTCGAGGATGGCCTGTTCAGCGGTTACGACGAGGCCAAGCGTGTGTACGCCGACAAGTCCGGCTGGGGTTACGAGCTGGGTGAGGACGGCTATGCCAAGGTCGACCCGACACTGCAGCACCCTCGCTGCGTGTTCCAGCTGATGAAGCAGCATTACAGCCGCTACACCCCGGAACTGGCGAGCATGACCTGTGGCATGCCACAGGACGCCATGATGAAGGTCTGGGAAGAGATCGCCTCCTGCTCGGTTCCGGGCAAGACCATGACGATCCTTTATGCGCTAGGTTGGACGCAGCATTCGATCGGTGCGCAGATTATCCGCAGTGCGGCCATGGTCCAGCTGCTGCTCGGCAACGTCGGCATGCCCGGTGGCGGGGTCAATGCCCTGCGCGGGCACTCCAACATCCAGGGCCTGACCGACCTCGGCCTGCTGTCCAACTCGCTGCCGGGCTACCTGACCCTGGCCGGTGACGCCGAGCAGGACTACGCCGCCTACATCGACAAGCGCGCTTCCAAGCCGCTGCGGCCTGGGCAGTTGTCGTACTGGCAGAACTACGGCAAGTTCCACGTCAGCCTGATGAAGGCCTGGTACGGCGCCAACGCCACGGCGGAAAACAACTGGGGTTATGACTGGCTGCCCAAACTCGATGTACCGGCCTACGACGTGCTGCGCATGTTCGAGATGATGGGCCAGGGCAAAGTCAATGGTTATATGTGCCAGGGCTTCAACCCGATCGCCGCGCTGCCGGACAAAAACCGCGTCACTGCGGCACTGGGCAAGCTCAAGTGGCTGGTGGTCATGGATCCCTTGGCCACCGAGACCTCGGAATTCTGGCGCAACGCCGGGCCGTTCAACGATGTCGACACGGCCTCTATCCAGACCGAAGTGATCCGCTTGCCCACTACCTGCTTTGCCGAGGAAGACGGCTCGCTGGTCAACAGCAGCCGCTGGCTGCAATGGCACTGGAAGGGCGCAGACGGCCCGGGCGAGACGCGTACCGACGTGCAGATCATGAGCGAGCTGTTCCTGCGCCTGCGCCAACGTTACCAGGCCGAAGGGGGAGCCTATCCTGACGCGATAATGAATATCAGCTGGCCGTACAAGATCCCTGAGGAGCCCTCCCCGGAGGAGCTGGCCAAGGAGATGAACGGCTGGGCGGTGGCCGATGTCACCGACCCGACTGGCGCGGTGATCAAGGCGGGCCAGCAACTGGCGGGCTTCGGCCAGCTCAAGGACGATGGCAGCACCGCGTCTGGCTGCTGGATCTTTGCCGGTAGCTGGACCGAACAAGGCAACCAGATGGCTCGCCGCGACAACAGCGACCCGTATGGCATGCACCAGGTGCAGAACTGGGCCTGGGCCTGGCCGGCCAACCGCCGCATCCTTTACAACCGTGCCTCCAGCGACCCGCAAGGCAAGCCGTGGGACCCGGAGAAAAAGCGCCTGGTATGGTGGAACGGCAAGGCCTGGACCGGCACCGACGTGCCGGACTTCAAGGTCGACTCGCCGCCCGAGGCGGGGATGAACCCCTTCATCATGAACCCCGAAGGCGTGGCGCGTTTCTTCGCCATCGACAAGATGGCCGAAGGCCCGTTCCCCGAGCACTATGAGCCCTTCGAAACACCGATCGGCATCAACCCGCTGCACCCGCAGAACAAGAAGGCCACCAGCAACCCGGCCGGGCGCATCTTCGATTCTGTGTGGGACACCCTTGGCACGCACGACGAGTTCCCTTATGCGGCGACCACCTACCGGCTGACCGAGCACTTCCACTTCTGGAGCAAGCATTGCCGGCTCAACGCCATTGCCCAGCCCGAGCAGTTCGTCGAGATAGGCGAGGTGCTGGCCAACGAGAAAGGCATCAAGGCCGGCGACCGGGTACGGGTGTCGAGCAAGCGTGGGCATATCGATGCGGTGGCGGTGGTGACCAAGCGGATTCGCCCGCTGCAGGTCAACAATCAGACCGTGCACCAGATCGGCATTCCGTTGCACTGGGGCTTCACCGGCGCTACCCGGCATGGCTACCTGACCAATACCTTGGTGCCGTTCCTCGGTGACGGCAACACGCAGACGCCAGAGTCCAAGTCGTTCCTCGTGAAAGTGGAGAAACTCTGATGGCCAGCCAAGACATCATCGCCCGCTCGGCCACCACTACCGTGCCGCCCTCGGTGCGTCAGCAGGAGGAGGTCGCCAAGCTGATCGACACTACCAAGTGCATCGGCTGCAAGGCCTGCCAGGTGGCGTGCTCGGAGTGGAATGAACTGCGTGACGAGGTTGGCCACAACCACGGCACCTACGACAACCCCCAGGACCTCACTGCCGAGACCTGGACACTGATGCGCTTTACCGAGCACGAGCGCGACGACGGCAACCTGGAGTGGCTGATCCGCAAGGACGGCTGCATGCACTGTGCCGACCCAGGTTGCCTGAAGGCCTGCCCGAGCCCGGGTGCGATCATCAAGCACGCCAACGGTATCGTCGATTTCAACCAGGACCACTGCATCGGCTGCGGCTACTGCATCACCGGCTGCCCGTTCAACATCCCGCGCATCTCGCAGAAAGACCACAAGGCGTACAAGTGCACCCTGTGTTCCGATCGCGTGAGCGTGGGGCTGGAGCCGGCGTGTGTGAAAACCTGCCCGACCGGGGCAATCGTGTTCGGCAGCAAGGACGAGATGAAAGTGCATGCGGCCGAGCGCATCGTCGATCTGAAGTCGCGGGGCTACGACAAGGCCGGGCTGTACGACCCGGACGGCGTCGGTGGTACCCACGTGATGTACGTGCTGCACCATGCCGACACGCCGAAGCTGTATGCCGGCCTGCCGGACCAGCCAGTGATCAGCCCGTTGGTGGGGTTGTGGAAGGGCTTCACCAAGCCGCTGGCGCTGTTGGCCATGGGCGCGGCGGTGCTGGCGGGGTTCTTCCACTATGTGCGGATCGGCCCACAGCGTGTCGAGGAGGATGAACACCCGACACCGCCGGACGAAAGCGTGCATCAAGTGGACCCGTCGGTCCATGTCTATGATCCGAAGCAGCCCGGTGGGCAAGGGGAGCAGCGGCCATGAACGACAACAAACCCATCCTGCGCTACAACGCCAACGAGCGTAGCAACCACTGGGTGGTGGCGATCCTGTTCATCCTGGCTGGGCTGTCGGGGCTTGCGCTGTTCCATCCGGCGCTATTCTGGCTCAGCAACCTGTTCGGCGGCGGGCCGTGGACGCGCATTCTGCATCCCTTCATCGGGGTGGCGATGTTCGTGTTTTTCCTCGGCCTGGTATTGCGCTTCTGGCGGGCCAACTTCATCACCGCCAATGATCGCCTGTGGCTGCGCCGGGTGGACCGGGTAATGCGCAACGAGGAGGAGGGCGTACCGCCGATCGGCAAGTACAATGCCGGGCAGAAGCTGCTGTTCTGGACCCTGCTGGTGTGCATGCTGGTATTGCTGGTCAGTGGCGTGGTGATCTGGCGCGCATACTTCAGCCATTGGTTTGGCATCGATGCCATTCGCTTGTCTGCGCTGCTGCATGCGCTGGCGGCCTTCGTGCTGATTCTCAGCATCATCGTGCACATCTACGCCGGCATCTGGATCAAGGGCTCGATCGGCGCCATGCTGCATGGCTGGGTCAGCCGCGCCTGGGCCCGCAAGCATCATGAGTTGTGGTACCGCGAAGTGACCGGCGACAAGACGCCGGGTGATCACGGACGAAAAGAAGGATAAGCGCTTGAGCACCCTACTCGAACCCGGGCAGATCGAAGCGTCGGCAGTCACGCCGCCATTTCTGCACCTGCCCGCCGCCAACCTGTTTGAACTGCGCGCCGCCCGCCTGGAGCAACTGGCCGAGGGCAACGCGCTTGGCGACTACCTGAGGTTGATTGCGCGTTTATGCCGCATCCAGCAGCAGCTTGTGGATAACCCGCCCAGCGGCTTGCCCGTGGCCGAGGAGCGTCAGCGCCTGTGCATGGATCATGGTTTGCCGCCGCTGGCGGCTGACAGCCTGGTGCGTGAAGGGCCGTGGCTGGTCTGGTTGCAGGCACTGCTAGAGCACCTCAGCGGCGAACGCAGTGGCCCGCTGGGTGAGGCGCTGCAGGTGCTACGAGGCAGTGATGACAATCAGCGCAAGGGCTGGGGCATTGCTTTGCTGGCAGGTCAGTACGATGGTGTGCCTGCAGCACTGGTGCCGTTCCTCGGGGCCGCGTTGCAGGCGGCGTGGTCCAGCTGGCTGCTGGCGCTGCCCGTACACCAGCTCGAGCCTGCCGGCAGCCTGGCCCAATGCCCGGCTTGTGGTTCGCCGGCGATGGCCGGGGTGGTGCGCAACCGTGGAAAGCACAACGGTTTGCGTTACCTGGCCTGTTCGTTGTGTGCCTGTGAGTGGCATGTGGTGCGGGTCAAGTGCGTGTACTGCGAGTCGAGCAAGGACTTGCGTTACACCAGCCTTGAGGATGATCGCCATGCGCCAGGCAAAGCGCCGCTGCGCGCCGAATGCTGCCCAGGGTGCGACAGCTACCTGAAGCAGAACTACCTGGAGAACGATGCGGCGGCCGAGCCGCTGGCCGATGACCTGGCCAGCCTGGCCCTGGATATACGCCTGGACGGGGAGGGGTTCCATCGCCTGGCGCCCAACCTGATGCTCGCCCCGGGAAGTGGCTGAGGGTCTACACTGAAACACCGACTTGCCTTCGTACCTACAGGTAATTGCGCCAACCTTCCGGATCACGCTGTACTTGTAGGAGCGGGTTCACCCGCGAATGGGCCAGCACAGACAACGGATCAGTCCAAGGTAGTACCGCATGTCCAACAGCCTTGCCAGCGACACCCCACGCCTGCCGTCCATCGATACCCTCCTTCGCCACCCGGCTTGCCTCCCTCTGATCGATCGCCACGGCCGTGACGCCGTGCTGAATACCCTGCGCCAGTTGCTCGATGACCTGCGCGAGCCCGCCCGTAATGGCGAACTCGGCAGCGCCGAACTGGCCCCGGAAATCCTCCTTGGCCGCAGCGGCGAACGCCTCGCCCTCCAGCAACGCAGCCAGGTTCGCCGCGTGTTCAATCTCACCGGGACCGTGCTGCACACCAACCTGGGCCGCGCCTTGCTGCCGGATGAAGCCATCGAGGCCATGCAGACCGCGGCTCGTTACCCGGTCAACCTGGAATTCGACCTGGCCACCGGCAAACGTGGCGACCGTGATGACCTGATCGAAGGCCTGATCCGCGAGCTGACCGGTGCCGAAGCCGTCACCGTGGTCAACAACAATGCCGCCGCCGTGCTGCTAGCGCTCAACAGCCTGGGCGCGCGCAAGGAAGGCATCATCTCTCGCGGCGAGCTGATCGAGATCGGTGGTGCGTTCCGTATTCCCGACATCATGGCCCGCGCCGGCGTGAAGCTGCACGAGGTTGGCACTACCAACCGTACTCACGCCCGCGACTACGAGGCCGCCATCGGCCCGCGCACTGGCCTGCTGATGCGGGTGCATTGCAGCAATTACAGCATCCAGGGCTTCACCACCCAGGTGCCTACTGCCGAGCTGGCACGTATCGCCCACCAACATCAACTGCCACTGCTTGAAGACCTGGGCAGCGGCAGCCTGCTCGACCTTACCCGCTGGGGTCTGCCCGCCGAACCCACGGTACGCCAGGCTCTGGCCGATGGTGCCGATATCGTCACCTTCAGTGGCGACAAGCTGCTGGGTGGTCCGCAAGCCGGGATCATCGTCGGCCGCAAGGACTTGATCACCAGGATCAAGAAAAATCCGCTCAAGCGTGCGTTGCGCGTCGACAAGATCACCCTTGCTGCACTCGAAGCGGTGCTGGCGCTGTACCGCAACCCCGATCGCCTGGCCGAGCGCCTGCCCAGCCTGCGCCTGCTGACCCGCAGCCAGGCCGAGATTCAGGCCCAGGCCGAGCGCCTGGCGCCTGAACTCAAGGCGCGTCTCGGTGAGCAATGGGCAATTAGCGTAGAGCCCGCGTTGGGCATGATCGGCAGTGGCAGCCAGCCGGTTGCGCGCTTGCCCAGTGCCGCGCTGTGCCTGCGCCCGCAAGTGTCGAAGAAGTTGCGCGGGCGCAGCCTGCATGTGCTGGAGCGCGCCCTGCTCGACCTGCCGGTGCCGGTGCTGGGCCGCATTGACGACGATGCCCTGTGGCTGGACCTGCGCCAGCTGGATGACGAAGCCCAGTGGCTGGCCCAGTTGCCAGCCCTGCAGCTGGGGCCGGTGCAGTGATCGTTGGTACCGCTGGCCACATCGACCACGGCAAGACCGCACTGCTGCTGGCGCTGACCGGCCAGGCCGGCGACCAGCGGCAAGAAGAGCGCGCCCGCGGCATGACCATCGACCTTGGTTACCGCTATGCGGCGCTGAGCGAAGGCGGGCCGCTGACCGGCTTCATCGATGTGCCGGGCCACGAGCGCTTTATCCACAACATGCTGGCCGGCGCCCATGGCATCGACCTGGTGCTGTTGGTAGTGGCGGCCGACGACGGGGTCATGCCGCAGACCCGTGAGCACCTGGCGATCATCGAGCTGCTGGGCATTCCCCAGGCCTTGGTGGCGATCAGCAAATGCGACCGGGTAGAGCCGTCGCGTCTGGCCGAGGTGCAGATGCAAGTCAGTGAACTGCTGGCGCCTGGGCCGTATGCCGGTGCGCGGCAGTTTCCGCTGTCGAGCATCAGCGGGGAGGGCGTGGAAGCGTTGCGCCAGGCCCTGCTGGAGGCCGAAGCAGGTACACGGCAACGCAGTGTGCACGGTGGTTTTCGCCTGGCCGTCGACCGTGCCTTTGCGGTTACCGGCGCCGGTGTGGTGGTCACCGGCACGGCACTGGCCGGGCGGGTCAGTGCGGGTGATACGTTGTTGCTGGGCAAGGCCGGCAAGGTGGTGCGCGTGCGTGGCCTGCATGCGCAGAACCAGGCCGCGTTGGTGGCAGAAGCAGGCCAACGGGTGGCGCTGAACATCGCTGCCGAGCGCCTGGCCGTGGAGCAGGTGCACCGGGGCGACTGGCTGGTGCCCGAATGGTTGCATGCGCCCAGTGTTCGGGTGGATATCGAGCTGTACCTGTTACCGGACGAGAAGCGTACTTTCGAACATTTCAGCGCCGTGCATGTGCACCTCGGCACCCAGGATGTAACGGCCCGGGTCGCCTTGCTCGAAGGCGAAAGCCTGGCTGCCGGCCAACGCATGTTTGCCCAGTTGCTGCTCAACGCGCCGTTGCAGGCCGTGCACGGCGACCGCCTGGTGCTGCGCGATCAGCGCGCCCAGCGCACACTGGGCGGCGGCAAGGTGCTCGACCCGTTCGCGCCAAGTCGCCAACGCCGCAGCGATGCCCGTCTGCAACAGTTGCTGGTGCTGCGCGACGCAGTGGATCTGGAGCAGGCACTGCCAGCGCTGCTCGCCAGTGCACCGGGCGGTATTAGCCCGCAGCGGCTCGAGCGGCAGTTCAACCGCCTGCGGGAAACCTGGCAGTTACCGGACGATGTGCGGGTGGTGGCCACCCGGCAGGGCCAACTGCTGTTCGCCAACGCTCAATGGCAGGCGCTCAAGCAGCAGGTCCTGGAGCAGCTGGCGCGCTTTCACGAGCAAGAGCCCGACCAGCTTGGCCCTGACCGTGATCGCTTGCGGCGCTTTGTAGCCTTGCCTCTGGAACGGCCGGCATTCGTCAGTTTGCTGGATGAACTGCTCGACGACAGCGCCATCGCCAGCAGCGGGCCATGGCTGCATCTGCCCGATCACAAGGTACAGTTGAGCGAAGCCGACAGTGCATTGTGGGCACGTCTGCAGCCGAAGTTGATCGCAGGGCAATTTGACCCACCCTGGGTCAGGACGCTGGCGAGTGAGGAGAACCGTGCCGAAGCCGATGTGCGCCTGTTACTGCGCAAGTTGGCCCGGCTGGGCCTGGTACATCAGGTGGTGCGCGACTTGTTCTACCCCGAGGCGACGCTACAGCGCATGGCAGCGTTGATGCTGGGGCAGGCCAGCGAAACGACGATAGTGCAGGTTGCCGCGTTTCGCGATATGTTGGGCATCGGTCGCAAGCGCAGTGTGCAGATTCTGGAATACTTCGACCGCATCGGCCTGACCCGGAGGGTGGCCGACCAGCGTCACATCCGCGCCGACAGCGCCCTGGCTCAACAGCACGCCAGGCACTGAGTTCAAGGAAGGCAATCGCGCCCGGTGGCGCGGCCGGGCTTCAAACCCGGTTGGGGACGGCAGCCGTTCCCGGGCAGGTTCGACTCCCGCTGCCTTCCGCCATTTTTTCACCCTTTAGGGCCTCTTCGCGGGTGAACCCGCTCCTACACAGGAAACGCTATCGTCGTAGGAGCGGGTTTACCCGCGAAGAGGCCCTAAAGGGCGCTGATCAAGCCCGCTCGCCACACAAATCCAGGACAAACCAGCGGTCTGCTGCGTCAGCATCCAACCCTGCGCCCAGTAGCGCCATCATCTTGCCCAGTGCCGCTTCACGGGTCATGCCACCGCCACTGACCAGCCCGGCCCCGCGCAAGCGGTTACCCGCTGCATAGGTGTCGAACACCACCGAGCCTTCCGGGCACTGGCTGATCGCCGCCAACATCACGCCGCGCTGGCGCGCTGCGCTCAGCACATTCAGCAGCGCCTGGTCATCCGACGGACCGGTACCGCTGCCGTAGCACTCCAGCAGCAAGCCCTGCACACCACTGTCGATCAAGGCCTGCAAATGCCCGGCCTGAAGCCCCGGGAACACCGGCACAACCGCCAGGTTGACCGGTTTGCGCGGTTGCTTGTAACCCAGCTCGGCAGGGATCGTATCGGCCCGCTCAGCGTCACGATGGCGCGGCAGCGCAGCAAAGGCATCGAACGCTTCGCTACGCAGCTTCGACGCCCGACAGCCATGCAGCAGCTGACCGTGGAAGTACAGTTGCACGCCATCTTCCAGGCCGTGCTCGAACTGGCGCAATGCGCCGCACAGGTTGTCCCAGGCATCGCTGTCCGGGGCACCTGCCGGCAGCATCGAGCCGGTCAGCACTACCGGTGCTGGCAGGCCCAGCAACAGGAACGACAACGCTGCAGCGCTGTAGGCCATGCTGTCGGTACCGTGCAGCACCAGCACGCCATCGTGGCCCGTTACATCCACCGCCGCGACGATGGCATCGCGCATCGCCAGCCAGTTGTGCTGTTGCATGTTGGCGCTGTCGAGCAGCGGGTTCAGCTCGTGCAGTGTCCATTGCACCTGGGGTGCATTGGCCATCTGGGCAAAGTGTTCACGCATCCGCGCGTCAAAACCACCGGCCGGTGCCAGGCCTTCGGGGGTTTCGAGCATGCCGATGGTGCCACCGGTATAGAGAACGAGAAGATTCTTTACTGCGCGCATGGAAAGCATCCGTAGCGGTGAGCGGACAAAGAAAAGCCGCCCGCGGAAGGGGCGGCTGGGCAGGGGAGGATATCAGCGCTGCGTCTGAACTTGGCCGACTGCTTTGTCAGTGGCTGTTTCCACCTGAGGATTGGCAGGCCAGGCATTGCGGTCCAGGTCCAGGTCGGCAAACTTGGACGAGTCGAACACAGGCTGCTTTACACCGGCCTTGCGCTGCTCGTCGTAGTCGCGCATGACTCGCAGGCCGACCTTGAACAGCAGGGCCAGGGCCACCAGGTTGACGAAGGCCAGGCAGGTCATGGTGATGTCGGCGAAGGCGAACACGGTCGACAGGTCTTGCATCGAACCCCAAACGACCAGTGCCAGTACCAGGCCACGGAACACCATCAACACTACGCGGTTACGGCTGAGGAACTGCAGGCTGTTCTCGCCGAGGTAGTAGTTGTAGAGGATGCAGGTAAAGACAAACAGCGACAGCGCCACGCTGACGAACACGCGACCCCAGTCACCGACTACGGCGGCCAGCGAGTTCTGGGTCAGGACGATGCCGTCACCTTCGAAGCCTGGGGTGTAGAAGCCCGACAGCAGGATCAGCAAGGCGGTGCAGGTGCAGATCACGAAGGTGTCGAGGAACACGCTGAAGGCCTGGACCACGCCCTGCGCGCCCGGGTGTTTCACGGCAGCCACGGCAGCGACGTTCGGTGCACTGCCCAGGCCTGCTTCGTTGGCGAACACGCCACGTTTCACGCCCATGACGATGGCGCTGCCGAGCAGGCCGGCAAACGCCGGGTCGAGGCCGAAGGCGCTCTTGAAGATGGTTTCCAGCATGGCTGGCACGTGTTCGATCTGGGTGCCGATCACGTACAGGGTCACGCCGATGTAGGCCAGGGTCTTGACGGGTACCAGCAGGTCCGACACTGCCGCGATGCGCTTGATGCCGCCGATGAAGGTGATGGCCAGCAGTACGGCCAGCACAATACCGGTGTGGCTTGGGTCGAAGGCAAAGGCATTCTGCAGCGAGTGGGTAACGGTGTACGACTGCAGGCCGATGAAGGCGAAGCCGTAGGTGACCAGCAGCAAGATCGAGAACACGATGGCCATGCTCTTGCGCTTCAGCCCGTGCTGGATGTAGTAGGCCGGGCCGCCACGGTACAGGCCGTCGCCATCAGCGCGCTTGTACACCTGGGCCAGGGTGCATTCGAAGAAGCTGCTGGACATGCCCACCAGTGCGGTAACCCACATCCAGAACACGGCACCAGGGCCACCCAGGGTCACTGCGATACCGACACCGGCGATGTTGCCGGCGCCCACGCGGCCGGCCAGGCTCAGCATCAGGGCCTGGAAGGAGCTCAGCTGGCCTGCCTGGCCACGCAGCGATTCCTTGAACACGCTGAACATATGGGTGAAGTGGCGGAACTGGACGAACCGGGAGCGAATGGTGAAGTAGCTACCCAGCCCGACGATCAGCACGATGAGGAGTTTCCCCGAAAGGAAATCGTTGATTACTTCGAGCATTGGAAAATGACCTCGATTCTTATTCTTCGTGTGGAAAGACCAGCGGACGGCAGGCGCACCGCTATTCGTTGGGGCGCATGGTTGGCTATGACAAGAGTGGTTACAATTTCGCGGATTGCTCTGACTTGATGCGACTTGATGCTACAATGGCGTCATTCGCGTCACCTGGACTCCGCATATGAGCGATCACTTCGCTACAAACCTCAAACTTGCCTGCAGCCACTACCGCTCTATTTCCGAAGTTTGCCGCCAGCTGTCGATCAACCGCGCGCAGTTCAACAAGTACCTGAGCGGGCAAAGCCGTCCGACGGCTTTCAACCTGAAGCGTATCGGCGACTTCTTCGGTGTCGAGGATTACGAACTGAACCTGCCCGCTGAGCAGTTCGCCCGTCTGATCGGTGCGCGGGTATCGCCCCAGCCCCAGCAGCCCAGTGACCCGATCAGCGAGTTGTTCCGCCCGTTGCACGAACATGGCGGCAACCTTTCGCGCTATTGCGGTTACTACTTCGAGTACTCCAACTGCATGTCGGTGCCGGGCACGATCCTCGTGTCGCTGGTGCACCTGTGGGAAGAGCGCGGCCGTTTTCTGTTCGAGCGCCAGGAACGGCAGGAGCGCTCCAGCGCCACCGATCAGCATGCCGAGGTACGCTGCCGCTACCTGGGGGCGGCGTTCCAGCTGCAGGACCGGATGTTCCTCATCGACTACGAGTCGCTGACATTCAACGAAATGAGCCAGACCATCCTCATCCCCAGCTTCAAAAGCCGCATTACCCGGCTGAATGGCCTGAAGGCCGGGGTATCCAGCGGCGACCGGCGCAACCCGGCCTGTACCCGGGTGGTGTGGGAATACCTGGGCGAGGAGATCAATCGCATCAATGCGTATCGGCAGGTGAAACTGTACCGGCCGGATGATCCGCGCATAGATGACGATGTGCGTGAGCGATTGAGCGTGGCGCCATTGCGCAATGGTCTGTTCGAGATCGAGTAATGCTAAACGCCTTAAGCATTGTCGAGGATGAACGTTGCGACCGTGTCGGCAACCTGGTCCGCTATTGCCGGAGTACTGCGCAAATGTGCCGCGATGCCATGGTCGCAGTCGGTAAGAAACAGACATTGCAAACGCGACGCTGGAACTGCTCGCATCAAGGCGAGGTTAACTTCTTCAGGAATCGGGCTATAGCGTTCAGTGCCGGCAAGCCACAGGTTGCCAGCGCTGGTGCCGGGGCCTTTGCCGAATCTCTGGGAGTTGAGCCCGTCGTACTCGCCGATCACCATCAATACTCTTCCACGAAACTGGTTGAGGAAGGTATAGCTATCGCTCTCCAGAAAACCGAAAGGCTTGTTGATGGCCGCAGTGAATGCCGGGCCGAACGGCGCTTGGTGGGCATGGTCTTGATAAACTGCGGGGCAGATCAGTACGATGCTGTCCACTTGTGGCAACTGTGCTGCAAGCTTAAGCGTAATTGCCCCGCCAAGGCTGTGGCCTATGAGCGTTCGGCATCGCGGCGCGATATGCGCGTGGAAGCGCTGTGCTTCATCAAGGTTCGTCGCCAGTGACGGCGCCATTGCGCCTGGTTCGCTGGCGAGGCTGTGACCTGACAGATTGCCAGTGAGTGAACCAATGCCCGCGGCTTGCAGGCGATAAAGCAGGGGGTTGAGCCGGGTAAAGTCGGAACGCGCGCCCCCCAAGACGAATGCGGGAGCTGCGCGCTCGATATCAGGTACCAGCAATCGCGCCTGTTGCTGGTAGTTTCCAAAGACTTCATTGATGAACAGTTCTTTGCCCGGGGCGGGCTCGTCAAACTGCCACTTCTCGCGCTGTGGGGAAGCCTTTTGAATGTGCATGGTGCTCTCTAGAAGAACTGGTTGAGCCATTCGCCGAGCGGGTTGCCGGTATCGAGCAGCAGTTTGAGTGCCATGATGCAGCAGACGCTGACCAGCAGCGGTTTTATGAGGCGAGAGCCGAAGCGAACTGCGCAGCGAGCCCCCAATTGTGCGCCCAGAAAGGCGGCGAGCGCCATTGCCAGCGCCAGCGGCCAGATGATCGCCCCGCTGAGAGAAAAGACGGATAGTGCGCCCAGGTTACAGGCCGCGTTCAAAAGCTTGCTGGTGCATACGGCTTGAATGAGGTGCTGGCCCAAGAGGACCACGCAAGCCAGCATGAAGAACGAGCCGACTCCGGGGCCGAAGATGCCGTCATAAAAGCCAATGATTGGTGCAGCCGTCACGCAGAATAGGCTGGTCGATACCTTTGCCTTGCGCGCTTGTTCATTCGGCTTTGGACTGAAGGCAAAGTAGGCGGCGATCAGGATCAGCAGTGGTGGGACGCACGCCTGCAAAACGCTTTTGGGGACATAAGTTATCGACAAGGCCCCCAGCGCCCCACCGATAAACGCCATGACAGCCATGGGACTGCCTCGTCTCCAGTCGATCATGCCTTTGCGGGCGAAGGCGCACGTAGCCGAAACCGTAGCCGAAGCTGCCTGGAACTTGTTAGTGGCAATAGCTGCCAAGGGTTCTACACCGGCAATAAACAACACCGGGAGCGTGATAAGGCCACCGCCCCCGGCAATAGCATCAAAAAAGCCGGCCATCAGTGCAACCAGTGCGAGTAGCAGAACAAACGTCAAGTCGATTTCGATCATGGAGTATTTTCCTGTGCTCAACCACGTACCAGCAGCGGGTCTTCAGCGAGCACCTTTCTCGAGTTGATCGGCGAATATACGAGCCTGAAGTGCTACTCCTTTAGCCTCCGGTCCACCCAAATCAGCAAGGGTCTGGCTTGCAAAGGTTATGGCCTGGCTTTGCTCTGGGTAGAAATCCAGGTAGGCAGCTTCCGAATGAGGCATTGAACGTTCCTTGTCGTTTTTGTGTGAAACTCCCTGGCTGGCAAGTGGGGAGTCGACTATTCAATGCAGTTATGCCGTGACGTGGTAGTCAGCCCATTCCTCGTATGTCGTAGGAAATTTCTGTCTGTGGCGGTATTGAGCGGTGAAACTGTGGAATCCCGCCCTGTGGCATCGAACGGGTCCGGTGTTGGACTTCCCGGGCAGGAAACCGCAAAATGACTCTTTTTTCTCATCAACCTCTCCGGATCTGCTGACTCTATGCGTATGCGCCTAATGCTGTTGGGTGGTGGCAATGCCCTCGGGCAAGCGCTGATTCGTCTTGGGGCCGAGGAGGACATCGCATTCCTGGCACCGCGCCCGCCCGAGAACGGCTGGGCGCCCTCAAGCCTCACTCAGTTGCTCGATGACCATCGCCCCGACGCGCTGGTGAACCTGGCCTATTACTTCGACTGGTTCCAGGCCGAGTCGGTCAGCGAGCAGCGCCTGGCCCAACAGGAGCGGGCGGTGGAGCGGTTGGCAGAGCTGTGCCAGCACCATCAGATCACCTTGGTGCAGCCATCCAGCTACCGTGTGTTCGATGGTTCGCGGGCCACGGCCTATAGCGAAAAGGACGAGCCAGTGCCGCTGGGCATGCGTGGCCAGGCCCTATGGCGCATCGAGCAGAGCGTGCGTGCGGCCTGCCCGCAGCATGTGTTGCTGCGCTTTGGCTGGTTGCTGGACGAGAGCATCGATGGCGCATTGGGCCGCTTCCTGACCCGTGCCGAGCAACCACAGGAGCTGCTGCTGGCCGATGATCGACGTGGCAACCCGACGCCGGTCGATGATGCTGCCCGAGTGATCCTGTCGGTGCTCAAGCAACTTGATTGCAATGCGCCGCTGTGGGGCACCTACCATTACGCCGGCAATGAGGCGACCACGCCGCTGGCGCTGGGCCAGGCGATCCTCGCCGAGGCCGGCCAATACCGCCAGCTGGCCGTTCAGGCCCCCACGCCGCAGGCCCATGCCGCGCGCCCGGATGCCAGCGAAGAACCACAGCACGCGGTACTGGCCTGCAAGAAAATCCTTCATACCTTCGGTATCAAGCCGCGTGCCTGGCGCGCTGGCTTGCCACCTCTACTGGACCGGTTCTACCGCCATGGCTGACGCCCCCATCCTGATCACCGGCGGTGCCGGCTTCATTGGCTCCCACCTGTGCGATGCGTTGTTGGACAAAGGCTACGCCGTACGCATTCTCGACGACTTCTCCACCGGCCGGCGAAGCAATCTGCAGGTCGATCACCCACGGCTGGAACTGATCGAAGGTGATGTTGCCGATGCAGGGCTGGTCACTCAAGCGGCGGCTGGCTGCCGTGCTGTGGTGCATCTGGCGGCGGTAGCGTCGGTTCAGGCCTCGGTCGAAGACCCGGTGCGTACCCACCAGAGTAACTTCATCGGTACCCTCAACGTTTGCGAAGCCATGCGCGTGCATGGCGTGCGCCGGGTGCTCTTCGCCTCCAGCGCAGCGGTGTACGGCAACAATGGTGAAGGGGAGTCGATTTCCGAAGACACGCCCAAGGCGCCGTTGACCCCTTATGCCGTGGACAAGCTGGCCAGTGAGCAGTACCTGGACTTCTACCGTCGCCAGCATGGTCTGGAGCCGGTGGTGTTTCGCTTCTTCAATATCTTCGGGCCACGGCAGGACCCTTCCTCACCGTATTCCGGGGTGATCAGCATCTTCTGCGAGCGTGCTGTGCAGGGCTTGCCGATTACAGTGTTCGGTGACGGCGAGCAGACCCGGGACTTCCTTTATGTGGGCGACCTGGTGCAGGTGATGGTGCAGGCACTGGAGCAGCCGCAGGTCGAGGAAGGGGCGGTGAACATCGGGCTGAACCAGGCGACCTCACTGAACCAGTTGCTGGCCGCGCTGGAGAAGGTGGTGGGGAGCTTGCCAGCGATCAGCTATGCGGCGGCGCGATCGGGTGATATCCGCCATTCGCGAGCGGATAACCAGCGGCTGTTGGCGCGGTTCAAATTTGCGCAGGTAACGCCGATGGTTGAAGGCCTGACAAAGCTTCTAGGTAAAGGCTGAGCCCCGCGGGGCTGCTCAGCAGCCCTGACATCACCCATGCCGCACCCTTCTGCGCTGGCAATCTTCGGGATGTAAGACCCGCCCATCCTGGCCACGGACCTGCAATATTTCAAGCGCCTGCCCCGTCACGCCGTCCACCAGTTCCGAACGCGCTTCTCCCGCCTCGAACAGAAACCGCTCCCCCCACTGCCTCAAACCAACCACCACTGGAAACACCGACCGCCCTTTATCGGTCAGCACATATTCTTTATAGGCACTGCCATCCGACGCCGGCTGTGTCATCAGCAACCCACTTTCCACCAACAGCTTTAGCCGCGAGGTGAGGATGTTCTTCGCCAGCCCCAGGTTCTTCTGAAATTCACTGAAACGCCGCAGGCCGTCGAAGGCATCGCGCAGGATCATCAGCGCCCACCGGTCACCCAGCACCTCCAGAGCCCGGGCCACGGGGCACTGCGCATTGTTTTCATCGAGCATGGGGCAAGCCTGTCTTGATTATCTGGTTGCAGATTAAAACCACATTTGCTAAATAGCCAGCATGTGGTTTCAAATTGAAACCAGATCCCAGAGGCTTTGCCCGATGACTCCTTCGCTGACACGCTGGATAACCCTGTTGCTTGCCACCACCAGCGCAATGGCGGTGGCGACGGTGTACTTCGCTCAACCGCTGCTTGAGTCGATGGCTGCTGAGTTGGGAGTGGCGCAGCAGCAGATTGGCTGGGTAGTCGGTGCGACCCAGGCGGGCTACGCCCTGGGGCTGCTACTGATTGTGCCGCTCGGGGACTTGGTCGACCGTAAACGCTTGTTGCTTGGCCAGTTGCTGTTCGCGGCGCTTGCGCTGGTCGGCGTTGGCATGGCGCCGAACTGGGCAATATTGCTGCTGGCTCTGGCGATCACCGGGTTGATGGCAGTCATGGTGCAGGTGATGGTGGCTCATGCTGCGAGCCTTGCCTCACCTGGCCAGCAAGGGCAGGCGGTAGGCACTGTCACCAGTGGTGTGGTGCTGGGTATTCTGCTGGCACGGCTGGCTTCGGGCGGGCTGGCTGACCTGGCCGGTTGGCGAAGTGTGTACCTTGTCGCCGCAGGGCTCTTGATGTTGCTGGCGCTGGTGCTGTGGCGCAGTCTGCCCGGCGGGCAGCCGATGGGGAGCCGGCCGGGTTACCGGGCGTTGATCGTGGCCCAGTTCAGCTTGTATCGGCACGACCGGTTGCTGCGCCAGCGCGGCGTGTTCGGTGTGTTGATCTTCGCCGCATTCAGCGTGCTGTGGAGTGCCATGGTCATGCCACTCAGCGCTGCGCCGCTGACACTGAGCCATACCGAGATCGGCCTGTTTGGCCTGGCAGGTGTGGCGGGCACGCTGGCGGCTTCGCATGCCGGTCGTCTGGCTGACCTTGGGCGCGGTGAGCGTACGACCGGAGTGTCGTTGGCCCTGCTGACGCTGTCGTGGCTGCCAACAGCGTTCGTCGAACATTCATTGCTGGCCTTCGTGCTGGGTGTGCTGATGCTGGACTTTGCCGTGCAGGCAGTGCATGTCACCAACCAGAGCCTGTTGCTGGCCGGGCGTGGTGCGATGGCTAGCCGTTTGATCGGCGCCTACATGTGTTGCTATTCGCTGGGCAGCGGTTTGGGGGCGGTGTTGGCGAGCTGGGTGTTTGCACACTGGGGCTGGGTTGCGGTGTGTGGGCTTGGCATGGGCATCAGTGCCGCCGCACTGTGCTACTGGCTATGGCTGCAACGCGCGAGGGCGGCCGAGGCCACCCTGCAATGTTCAGGTCAGAACTTGTAGCCAAGGCCGACCATGTATACCCACGGGTCGACGTCGACGTCGACCTTGGTCTTGCTGTAGCCAAGGGCGGTCGGGCCGTTGACGCTGGCCTTGGTGTCGATGTCGACGTACCAGACCGAGGCGTTTACCAGCAGGTTGTCGGTCAGCATGTAGTCCATGCCCAGTTGGCCGGCGATACCTACCGAATCCTGCAGCTTGAGGTTGCTGAAGCCTTGTTCCTTGCGTGCGCTGCTCAAATCTTCGTCAAAGAACAGGGTGTAGTTGATACCAACGCCAGCGTACGGCTGGAAGCGCGAATTTGGCTCCATTGGGTAGTACTGCAGCGACAGCGTTGGCGGCAGTTGCTTGATGTCCGCCAGCTTGCCGTCCAGCCCGCCGCCCAGACCTTTTACGCCGACGGTGTGCTTGAACGGGGTAGCTGCCAGCAGCTCCAGGCCGATGTGGTCGGTGAGCATGTAGGCAAAGGTCAGGCCCAACTGGGTATCGCTGTCCAGGGTCGCCTTGGTGCCCGACACCTTGTTGCCGTCGAACTTGAGGTCGCCGCTGCTCTCGTTCGGGGCGGTGGTGATGGCGCCTGCGCGCAGGATCATGTCCCCCGCCTGATAGGCGTGGGCGGCAGGGGCGGCGAGCGCAAGGGCCACAAGCGAGGCACCCAGCAAGGACTTGTTCATGGAAGCTCCCAAAGGACGTTATTAATCGAGTAGTCCAATGGTACGGAGCTGGTCAAACGGAAAGTTTGACCCAGCTCAACGAAGCGTCTTCACGAATTCGAAACAGTTCTCATCTCAGCTCATAAGCGTAGATTTTCTCGGCTTCCATCTGGTAGCCGGCGTCGGCCAGCTCGCTGCTGGAAGCTTTAACCTGCATCTTTCCCTCTATCCAGTAGGGCTGGTAGAGGCCTTCGACGCGCACGCCCATCTCGCTGAAAATATGCACGATCTGGTTCGGCGGCGGCGGCGGCACGTGGATGCACGCGCCATAGTAAGGGACCAGCAGGAATTCGGTGGTGCGGCCTTCTTCGCTGACCTCCAGTGGCACGATGTAGCCGGGAAGTTTGACCTGTTGGCCGTCGAGGCTTTCTACCACTGGTGCGTCGGGCGCCTGCTGGCGCGCGGGAGGTGCGGATTCGGCAGACAGGGCGTTGCTGAGCTGTGACATGTCGTGCAGCGGCGCCAGTTGTGGCGGGATGACCGGTGCACCTTCAGGGATCAGTGCGGGCCAGTCCAGCTCCTTGGGTTCGGCGGCCCATAGAGGCATCGCTACCAGCAACAGCAAGGCCAGCAGCATGTGCATTGCCGGCCTCTTCGCGGGCATGCCCGCTCCCACAGGTACTGCACAAGCTCCGACGCCTGCGGGGCTCCCTGTGGGAGCGGGCGTGCCCGCGAAGCAGGCGGTGAGGTGTTTGATCATTACGCGCACTCAGAGGTGTATGGACAGGCCGTCGGCCAGCGATTGCCGGTAAGCCCGCCACGCCGGCACGCTGCCCATCAGCAACGCGGCCCCCATGATGATAGCCAGCAAGGTCCATTCATGGGTACTCGGCAGAGCCAGTGGCAAGTACAAACCATAGTTGGCCTGCACATACCCCTGTGCCAGGGCGATACCCGCATATAGCAAGCCAAGCCCGGCCACGATCCCGACCGAGGCCAGTGACAGTGCTTCCAGTACCAGCAACCCCGCAATATGCCAAGGCCGGGCCCCGACCGAACGCAAGATCGCCATTTCCCGGCGGCGTTCGTTGAGGCTGGTGAGAATCGCCGTGAGCATGCCGATCAAACCGGTCAGCACCACGAATAGCGACACCACGAACAATGCCTGTTCCGCAGTGCCCATCAGGCTCCACAGTTCCTGCAGGGCGACCCCCGGCAGGATCGCCAGCAATGGCTCGCTGCGGTACTCGTTGATCTCTCGCTGCAAACTGAAGGTTGCGATCTTGCTGTTCAGGCCAAGCATGAACGCAGTGATGGCGGCAGGTTGCAGGTCCATCGTACGGGCCTGTTCGGCGCTGATGCGCCCGGCGCCACGGGCGGGTACGCCGTTGTGCCAGTCGATATGGATCGCCTCCATGCCGCCCAGGCTGATATGCAGGGTGCGGTCGACGGGAGTACCGGTGCGCTTGAGTACGCCGACCACGGTAAACGGCTTGTCGTCGTGCTTGACCAGACTGATTGCGGCCACGCCGTGGGCTAGCACCAGCTTGTCACCCAGCTTGTAGTGCAATGCCTCGGCCACTTCAGCGCCGAGCACTACCTCGAACGGGTCGTTGGCAAACTCACGCCCCTGGCTCAGTTGCAGATGCTGGCGGCGGCCGTACTGATAATGGCTGAAGTAATCCGTGGTGGTGCCCATCACTCTGTAGCCGCGGTGCGAGTCGCCCAGCGAGATCGGGATTGCCCACTTCACCCGTGGGTCCTGTGCATAGTGCTGGAAGCTGTCCCAGCGGATGTTATTGGTCGCGTTGCCAATGCGGAACACCGAATACAGCAGCAGGTTCACCGAGCCGGAGCGTGCACCGACAATCAGGTCGGTGCCGCTGATGGTGCTGGCGAAGCTGGCACGGGCTTCGGTACGGACCCGCTCAACAGCCAGCAGCAGGCACACCGACAGGGCAATGGCAAAGGCGGTCAGAAACGCAGTGAAGCGGCGGTTGGCCAGGCTGGCCAAGGCAAGGCGGAGCAGGTACATCAGGCCTCCCGGGACTTGGCGGCGCGGTTCAGTTCGGCAAGCGACAGGTGGCGGTCGAACAGCGGCGCCAGGCTCTGGTCGTGGCTGACGAACAACAGGCTGGCACCGGCGGCGCGGCACTCATCGAACAGCAGGCGGATGAATGCTTCGCGCGTGTCCGCATCCAGTGCCGAGGTCGGTTCGTCGGCGATCACCAGCTCAGGCTGGCCGATCAGTGCGCGGGCGGCTGCGACCCGCTGTTGCTGGCCGATGGACAGGCTGTCGGCGCGGCGGGCGAGCATGGCAGGGTCGCCCAGGCCCAGGTGGGTCAGCAGCGTGCTGGCCGCCTGGTCAACACTGCCATGGCGCTGCTCGGCGCGTGCCTTGCGGCTGCGCGAGAAGCGGCAGGGCAGTTCGACGTTTTCACGTACCGAGAGGAAAGGCAGCAGGTTGAACTGCTGGAAGATATACCCTGTGTGATCGACCCGAAAGCGGTCGCGGGCGCCCTGGCTCAGGCTGCCGAGGTCCTGACCGAGCAACTGGATGCGGCCCTGGACCGGCACGTTCACCCCGCCCAGCAGGCCCAGCAAGGTCGTCTTGCCACTGCCGCTGGGGCCCTTGAGGAACAGTGCTTCACCAGCGTCCAGGCGCAATGCCGGAATATCCAGCAGCGGCGGGTGACCTGGCCAGGCGAACACCAGGTCATGCAGATCGATCAACGGCTGGTTCATTCAGAAGGCGACCGCTGCCTTGGTTGGCGTGGTTTCCACGCCTTTCTGGCCATTGGGGCCGATCAGTTGCACGTTGATTTTCTGGGTGGCGGGGAAGGCCTTGAACAGCGGCGCCAGGTCCAGCTGTGTGAGTTTGTCGGGGTTGGCGCAAGTCAGCTGATAGTGGGCGCCGATGTCGCTGTGCTGATGGTCGTGTTCATGTTCATGTTCGTGCTCGTCACCATCGTCGTCGGCCTTCGCTGCGTCACCGAACAGAGGGCTTTCCAGCGCCTGCTGCTCTTCCTTGCAGTCCGCGGCAGCAGAAAGGCCGAACAGCTTCAGGGGTTGTTCAAGCTGCTGGCGCACGGCGGCGACTTTGGCCTTGTCGGCATCGCTGCTGGCGGCATGCTCGAAGCCGACCAGGTTCATTGCCGGGCTGTCCAGTTCCAGTTCCAGGGTATTGCCATCGAGCACTGCGTTGAGCTTGGCTACGCCATGCTCGTGGGCGCCGAGGGAGCCGTGGGCGTGGTCATGTTCATCGTGGGCATGGGCCACGGCCAGTGGCAGCAAAGCGAAGGGCAGGGCGAGCAGCAGGCGACGCATGGACGACTCCGGAGCGGGCTGAAAGATCGGGTTATGTTATAACAAGGTTTCGGCGCGCCGCCAGCCTGCGTGGCGCATGTTTCATGTTGCGGTAGCATGGCTGCATTGACGTGGGTTCAAGGAATGCATCATGAGAATTCGTGGACAGATTGGTGACTGGCCGGTGGACCTGACCATCGAGCTTACGCCTGAAGAGTGGGCGCAACTGGGGCGACAGACCGAGGTGCCGGTGGCAGCCCAGGCTGCGGCGACCGCTGCGGTGGCCGGGCCGCGCCAAAATGACGCTCAGTGGGCTGCGGCGCGTGATGTGTTGCGTCTGGCAGGACAGATGAGCGGGCCGGAATTGCTGGACCGCCTGGAAGGGCTGGCAGGGAGTACGGCGGCGGGCAAGCGGCTGCTGGTGCGCTTGCGGCACAGCAGTGAGGTCAAGGTGGAGAGTGGCGTGGATGCGCCCGTTTATCACTGGGTAGGGTGAGCGCTGCCTTGCTTGAAAATTGAAACGCCTGCGCGGTCACCCGTAGGAGCGGGTTTACCCGCGAACACCGGCAGAGCCGGTGCCATCCACTGTGTCGGTTTCTTCGCGGGCATGCCCGCTCCAACAGGTCCAGCGCAGGCTTCAAGGTCACTCAGAACATCGCCGCCGACAGCTTGCGACGATAAACACCAACCAGCGGGTGATCGCCACCCAGCAACTCGAACACCTGCAACAGCGCCTTCTGCGGCAGCCCGTTCTCGTAGCCACGGTTACGCTGGAACAGCTTCAGCAGACCTTCCAGCGCCGCCTCGTACTGCTGGCGAGCCAGTTGCTGAATGCTCAGCTGATAAGCCGCCTCGTCGTCTTGCGGGTTCTGCGCCAGACGGCTTTTAAGGTCAGCCACTTCCGGCAGGCTGGCAGCCTGGCGCAGGAAGGTCAGCTGGGCCTTGGCACCGGCCAGTGCAGCTTTGTGTTCGTCAGTCTTGACCGCATCCAGCACCACTTGCGCTTCGCCCAGCTCACCACGCTCGGCCAGGCAGCGGGCATACAGGATCAGCGCCTCGGCATTGCTGTTGTCCTCACCCAGCAGCGCCTGTAGCAGCGTTTCGGTTTCGGCAAAACGGCTTTCGGCAAACAGTGCCTTTGCCTGCTCCAGTGGCGCGGCGGTGGGCGCGGCGGGCATTTGTACATGCGGCTCGAGCATGGCGCGGATCGCCGACTCCGGTTGTGCCCCGGCAAAACCGTCCACCGGCTGGCCGTCCTTGAACAGCACCACTGTCGGCAGGCTACGGATGCCGAACTGGGCAACCACCTGTTGCTCTACGTCGCAGTTGATCTTGGCCAGCAGCAGTTCGCCCTGGTAACCCTCGGCAATCTTTGCCAGCAAAGGCATCAGCGCCTTGCACGGCGCGCACCACTCGGCCCAGAAGTCCACCAGCACCGGCTTGTGGAAGGAGTTCTCGATCACCAGTTGCTGGAAGTTGGTATCGGTGGCGTCGAAAATGTAAGGCGTGTCTTGGGTCATCGCGACTCTCGCAAACTCGTGTATGGCACCACTATAAGGTGTCGCGGCTGGCGTGGTACAGGCTGACCCGGCGGAATTCGTGTGGCTCGGCCAGGTCCGGCAGGGTCAGTGCTTCGAGCACGCCCAATTGCTGGTACAACGGGTGGCGAAAGTCGCGTACCCGCGAGTCGGCCACCAAGGCCTGCCGACCGCGGCTCAGGAAGGCATCCAGCAGCGGCAGGTTGGCGCGGTCGTACAGCACATCGGCAACCAGGATCAGGTCGAAACGGTCTTCCTCGGCAAAAAAATCGCTGCTGTAGCTTAGTGTCACCCCGTTCAGTGCTGCATTTGCACGGCAGGCAGCGAGGGCCAGCGGGTCGAGGTCGCAGGCCACCACTTCCCGTGCACCGGCGCGTGCAGCAGCAATGCCGGCGATACCAGAGCCGGCGCCAAAGTCCAGCACGCGCTTGCCTGCCACCCATTCCGGGCGTTCGGCCAGGTAGCGGGCCATTGCCAGCCCGCTGGCCCAGCAGAAGCTCCAATAGGGAGGTTCTTCAAGAATGCGTCGGGTTTCTTCGCTGCTGAAGGCGCGATCCATGTTCTGGTCGTCGATCAGCCATAGCTTCAGGTCACAGTCGGGCAGTTCGCTGACGATCAGGCGTGCTTCGCCGATCAGGCCGCTGAGGGCCTGTTGCAGGGCCAGCGGCATCACTTAAGGCGCCTTCTCGAAACGCAGCGGGCCGGTGGCCTGGGTTTGTGCCTGGGTAATGCGCACCGGGGGCAGGTGCATGATCAGCTGGCCGGAGTTGCTGGCGCGGCCACGCAGTTCGACCCGGGCACCGGGCGGGAAGGCTTCGGGGTTGAAACGCAGGTGGTAGGGCAGCGCCTGGCCGGTACCGGTCAGGTTGCTGCTGGCCAGCAGGCGCTGCGGGCGGTCGCGCTCGTCGATCACCAGCAAGGCCAGTTCCACCTCGGCACCCGCCGGGATTTCCAGCAAGGTGCCACTCAGCTCGCGCTGGTAGGCCGGCAACGGGCCCGGTACTTCGGCCTTGGCCGAGGGGGCTGGCGCGGGCGCCGGGTTGTCGGTCTTTGGCCTGTCGCTGCCGCAAGCGGCAAGCAAAGCGGCGCAGCACAGCACGACGAGCGCTCGGTAGTGCATGGGGGAGTCCTTCACGGGCATATTTCCCATGGATGTTAACCCCTTTGGCTTGTCTTGCCAGTGCAATGCGCTACCATGGCCCTCCCTTTTTTTGTTGCCTGCCACCATGCACTGTCCCTTTTGCGGTGCCAACGACACCAAGGTCATCGACTCTCGCCTCGTCGCCGAGGGCGAGCAGGTGCGCCGCCGCCGTGAATGCGTGGCCTGCGGCGAGCGCTTCACCACCTTCGAAACCGCCGAGCTGGTGCTGCCCCGGCTGATCAAGCAGGACGGCACGCGCCAGCCCTTCGACGAAGAAAAGCTGCGCGCTGGCATGCAACGGGCCCTGGAAAAGCGTCCGGTCAGCGTCGAGCGCCTGGAAGCTGCGCTGGCGCACATCAAGAGCCGGCTGCGTGCCACGGGCGAGCGCGAAGTCAAATCGCTGGTGGTCGGTGAAATGGTCATGGCCGAGCTGCGCAAACTCGATGAAGTGGCCTATATCCGCTTTGCCTCGGTGTACCGGCGCTTCCAGGACCTCGACGAGTTCCGCGAAGAAATCGACCGCCTGGCCCGTGAGCCAGCTAAAGAGTGAACATGCCCAGCCAAGCCGCCATCCTTGACGCCCACTACATGGCCCGTGCGCTGGAGCTGGCGCGTAAAGGCCTGTACACCACCCACCCGAACCCGCGCGTAGGCTGCGTGATCGTGCGTGATGGCGAAGTGGTTGGCGAAGGCTGGCACGTTCGCGCCGGCGAGCCACATGCCGAAGTGCATGCCCTGCGCCAGGCCGGTGAACTTGCCCGGGGTGCTTGTGCCTATGTCACCTTGGAGCCATGCAGCCACCATGGCCGTACGCCGCCGTGTGCCGAAGCGCTGGTCAAGGCCGGTGTGGCGCGTGTAGTCGCAGCCATGCAGGACCCTAACCCGCAAGTGGCGGGACAGGGCCTGCGGCGCCTGGCCGAAGCCGGAATCGAAGTGGCCAGCGGGGTGCTCGAAGCCGAGGCTCGCGCCCTCAACCCAGGCTTCCTCAAGCGCATGGAGCACGGCCTGCCGTTCGTTCGCGCCAAGCTGGCCATGAGCCTGGACGGCCGCACCGCCATGGCCAGTGGTGAGAGCCAGTGGATCACCGGCCCGGCCGCCCGCTCAGCCGTGCAGCGCTTGCGCGCCCGCTCCAGCGTGGTGCTGACCAGCGCCGCCAGCGTGCTGGCAGACAACGCACGCATGACCGTGCGTGGTGCCGAGCTGGGCCTGGATGCCGAAACTACTGCCCTGGCTCTTAGCCGCACACCCTTGCGGGTGCTGGTCGATGGCCGTCTGCGCCTGCCACTGGCGGCGCCGTTCTTCCAGGCCGGCCCGGCTCTGGTGGTGACTGCTGTCGCAGATGACCCGCGCTATGCCGCTGCCGGCCACGAATTGCTCAGCTTGCCGGGCGACAATGGCCAGGTCGACCTGGGGGCGCTGCTTCACGCCCTGGCCGCCCGCGGCGTCAACGAAATCCTGCTGGAAGCCGGTGCCGGCCTGGTCGGTGCCTTCGCACGGCAAGGCCTGGTCGATGAGTACCAGCTGTTCGTCGCTGGCACCTTCCTCGGCTCTCAGGCTCGGCCGCTGCTGGACTGGCCGATGGACAAGATGAGCGAAGCACCACGGCTGAAAATTACCGAAATGCGCGCAGTGGGCGATGACTGGCGGGTCACGGCCATCCCCCTGCCGGCGCCCGGCGTATAATGCCGGGCTTGCCCCGCGCAAACCGTTTTTGAGGAAGACCCCATGTTCACCGGCATCATCGAATCTATCGGCACCATCCGCAGCCTGACCCCCAAGGGTGGTGACGTGCGCGTCTACGTAGAAACCGGCAAGCTCGACCTGGGGGACGTCAAGCTCGGCGACAGCATCGCCGTCAACGGTGTATGCCTCACGGCCGTGGAGCTGCCGGGCGACGGCTTCTGGGCCGATGTCAGCGTCGAAACCCTCAAGCGCACCGCCTTCATCGACCTCAAGAGCGGCAGCAAGGTCAACCTGGAAAAAGCCCTGACCCCCACTACCCGCCTGGGCGGGCACCTGGTCAGCGGCCACGTCGACGGGGTTGGCGAAATCATTTCGCGCAGCGATAACGCCCGCGCCATCCAGTTCCGCGTGCGTGCACCGAAGGAACTGGCCAAGTACATCGCCCACAAGGGTTCGATCACCGTCGACGGCACCAGCCTGACGGTCAATGAGGTCAATGGCGCCGAATTCGAGCTGACCATTGTCCCGCACACTCTGTCCGAAACCATCATGGCCGATTACCGTGCAGGGCGTCGGGTAAACCTTGAGGTCGACCTGCTGGCCCGTTACCTGGAGCGCTTGCTGCTGGGTGACAAGGCCGCCGAACCGAGCAAGGGCAGTGGCATTACCGAAAGCTTCCTGGCCGCCAATGGCTTCTTGAAATCCTGATTGAGAAGGGGGTGCCGCGTGGCGCTCAACAGCATCGAAGAACTGGTCGAAGACATCCGCCAGGGCAAAATGGTCATCCTGATGGATGACGAAGACCGCGAGAACGAAGGCGACATCATCATGGCGGCCGAATGCTGCCAGCCGGAGCACATCAACTTCATGGCCAAGCACGCCCGTGGCCTGATCTGCATGCCGATGACCCGCGAGCGTTGCGAAACGCTGAAGCTGCCGTTGATGGCGCCGCGCAACGGCTCGGGCTTCGGCACCAAGTTCACCGTGTCGATCGAGGCCGCCGAGGGCGTCACCACCGGTATTTCCGCCGCCGACCGCGCACGCACTGTGCAGGCTGCTGCTGCCAAGGACGCCAAGGCCGAAGACATCGTCAGCCCTGGTCACATCTTCCCGCTGATGGCCCAGCCAGGCGGTACGCTGGCGCGTGCCGGCCACACCGAAGCCGCCTGTGACCTGGCGCGCATGGCCGGTTTCGAGCCAAGCGGCGTGATCTGCGAAGTGATGAACGACGACGGTACCATGTCGCGCCGAGCCGAACTGGAAGTGTTCGCCGCCGAGCACGGCCTGAAGATCGGCACCATTGCCGACCTGATCCACTACCGCATGATCCACGAGCGCACCGTGCAGCGTGTTTCCGAGCAATCGGTGGAGAGCGAGCTGGGTGAGTTCAACCTGGTCACCTACCGTGACGCGGTCGAAGGCGACGTGCACATGGCCTTGACCCTGGGCAAGATCTGCGCGGAAGAACCGACCCTGGTGCGCGTGCACAACATGGACCCGCTGCGCGACCTGCTGCTGGTCAAGCAGCCAGGCCGCTGGAGCCTGCGCGCGGCCATGGCCGCAGTGGCCGAGGCCGGCAGTGGTGTGGTGTTGCTGCTGGGGCACCCGCTGGACGGCGACGTGCTGCTGGCGCACATCCGCGAAAGCGCGGGCGATGCGCCGGCCAAGGCACCGACCACCTACAGCACTGTGGGTGCCGGTTCGCAGATCCTGCGTGACCTCGGTGTGCGCAAGATGCGCCTGATGAGTTCGCCGATGAAGTTCAACGCGATATCCGGATTCGATCTGGAAGTTGTAGAATACGTGCCCTCCGAGTGACTTGAGGCGGCATTGACGCCCTCTGCTCGAGTCCAGACCCCTGTCGAGGCCGCTTGTATGCGGCCTCGCTCTTGAAGATGAGAATATCGGAATGACCCTGAAGACCATCGAAGGTACCTTCATCGCCCCCAAAGGTCGCTATGCTTTGGTGGTTGGCCGCTTCAACAGCTTCGTTGTCGAAAGCCTGGTAAGCGGTGCCGTTGATGCCCTGGTACGCCACGGTGTCAGCGAAAGCGACATCACCATCATCCGTGCCCCGGGTGCATTCGAGATCCCGCTGGTGGCACAGAAGGTCGCCCAGCAAGGCGCCTACGACGCGATCATCGCCCTGGGCGCCGTGATCCGTGGCGGTACCCCGCACTTCGAATACGTGGCGGGCGAGTGCACCAAGGGCCTGGCCCAGGTGTCCATGGAGTTCGGTGTTCCGGTGGCCTTCGGCGTACTGACCGTCGACTCCATCGAGCAAGCCATCGAGCGTTCTGGCACCAAAGCCGGCAACAAAGGTGCTGAAGCTGCCCTGTCCGCACTGGAAATGGTCAGCCTGCTGGCGCAGTTGGAGGCCAAGTGATTAGCGACGAAAGCGATCGTTTCAACCCGCGCGATCCAAAACCTGCGGATGCCGGCAAGCCCTCCAAGAGCGCCAAGCGCCGCGAAGCCCGCAAGCTCGCGACCCAGGCCCTCTACCAGTGGCACATGGCCCAGCATTCGCTGAACGAGATCGAAGCGCAGTTCCGGGTGGATAACGATTTCACCGATGTCGACGGTGCCTATTTCCGCGAGATCCTGCATGGGGTCCCGGCAATCAAGGGCGAAATCGACAAAGCGCTGGTGCCTTGCATGACCATCGCACTGGAAGAGCTCGACCCGGTCGAGCTGGCTGTGCTGCGCCTGTCCACCTGGGAACTGATCAAACGCGTCGACGTGCCTTACCGCGTCGTGATCAACGAAGGTGTGGAACTGGCCAAGGTCTTCGGTGCCACTGACGGCCACAAGTTCGTCAACGGCGTACTGGACAAGCTCGCCCCGGCGCTGCGTGAAGCAGAAGTCAAGGCGAACAAGCGCTGATCCTGGCGCTGCTTGGCCATGGGTGAGTTCGAGCTGATCAACCATTACTTCGCCGCGGCGCCCTGTGCGCAGGGCGGCGAGGGCGTGGCGCTGGGTATCGGCGACGACTGCGCCCTGCTGGACCTTCCCCCCGGTGAGCAACTGGCGGTGTCGACCGACACCCTGGTCGCCGGGGTGCACTTTCCTGCTGTTTGCGATCCGTTGCTGCTTGGCCAGCGTTCGTTGGCTGTGGCGGCCAGTGACCTGGCAGCCATGGGCGCGACTGCAATCGGCTTCACCCTCGCACTGACCCTGCCTGACGTTGGCCCTGACTGGCTGGCGGCCTATGCCGACGGCCTTGGTCGCATGGCCCACCGTTGCCGCATGAGCCTGATCGGTGGTGACACCACGCGCGGCCCGTTGAGCATCACCGTGACCGTGTTTGGCCGCGTGCCGGCTGGCCAGGCCTTGCGCCGCAGCGGTGCAAGGCCGGGTGATCTGTTGTGTGTCGGTGGTTCGCTGGGCAAGGCCGCCGGTGCCTTGCCGCTGGTGCTGGGTGAGCGCGAGGCGCCTGCCGCGCAGGCCGAGCCGCTGCTGGCTCATTACTGGTCACCGATGCCGCAGCTCACCCTCGGGGCTCTGCTGCGTGGCAAGGCCACTGCGGCCCTGGACATTTCCGATGGCCTGCTCGCTGACTGCGGTCATATCGCCAAGGCCTCCGGCGTGGCGCTGGAGGTGAACCTGGCGCAGGTGCCAGTGTCTCCTGCCTTAGAGGCATTCCTCGGGCGCGAAGCGGCGTTGCAGGCAGCACTCACCGGTGGCGACGACTATGTACTGGCCTTCACCTTGCCGCCCGAAGCGCTGGCGCCCTTGGCTGGTCTCGGTTGCATCGAGGTACATATCATTGGTCGTGTGCTCGAAGGGCAGGGTGTGACCTTGCGCGACTCACAGGGCCAGGACATAACCCCCGTCCAGCGGGGCTATCAACACTTTAGGGAGAGACCGTGACCGATCACCCCAACCAGGTGCCTGCGGAGTTCGTTCCGCCTTCGGTCTGGCGCAACCCGTGGCACTTCATCGCCTTTGGCTTCGGTTCCGGCACTCTGCCCAAGGCCCCGGGTACCTGGGGCTCGCTGGTCGCCATACCGTTCATCCCCTTGTGGCAGCTGCTGCCCGACTGGGGCTACTGGTTGTTGCTCGGCGTGAGCATGCTGTTTGGCTTCTGGTTGTGCGGCAAAGTTGCCAATGATTTGCGCGTACACGACCATGAAGGCATTGTCTGGGACGAGATTGTCGGCATGTGGATCACCCTCTGGCTGGTGCCGGAGGGCTGGCAGTGGCTGTTGGCAGGGTTCCTGATGTTCCGCTTCTTCGACATCCTCAAACCGTGGCCGATTCGCTGGATCGACCGCCATGTGCACGGGGGCGTCGGCATCATGCTCGACGATATCCTGGCCGGCGTGTTTGCCTGGCTGGGCATGCAGGTTCTGGTGTGGGCGGTTGCCTGAAACAGGGAGTGCGTGAATGGCCTTAAGGACTGTACTGCTGGCAATGCTGCTGAGTATTGCCCCGTGGGTGACGGCTGCCGAGGGCATGCCGAAACAGATCCATCTGGTTAGCGAGGAGTGGCTCGACTACACCAACGCCGACGGTACCGGGGTGGCCTGGGATGTGCTGCGCAAAGTGTTCGAGCCGGCCGGAGTCAAGGTGGTTACCCAGAGCGCGCCCTACAGCCGGGCGGTTGGCCTGGTCAAACGCGGCGAGGCTGATGCCTGGGTCGGCTCGTACAAGGAAGAGAACGACGACAACCTGTACCCGCGCTGGCATTTCGACATGGACCATATCTATGCCCTGGGGCTGGCCAGCAAACCTGTGCCTACCCTGGAGACCATCGGCAAGTACCGGTTGGCCTGGGTGCGTGGTTATGATTACGGCAGCTACTTGCCCAATGTGCGCGAATTCCGCGAAATCCAGCGTCGCGAGGGCATTCTGCCGATGCTCGAGCATGACCGGGTGGACTACTACATCGACGCACTGACCGAGGTCGACTACGTGCTCGGGCAAACCTCTCACCCGGAGCGTTTCCGCCGTACCCATGTGGCCGAGTTGCCGTTGTACCTGGCCTTTGCCCGTAACGACCAGGCCAAGGCTCTGTGCGAACTGTTCGACAAGCGCATGAAGGAGCTGATACGTAGCGGCGAACTGAAGCCGATTTTCGAGCACTGGAAACAGCCCTATCCGTTCAGCGCGGACAGTCACCCACACTGAAGCCGAATACACCAAGGTATATCGCGGCCCTCTTGGGCTGCGGGCTTGGGGTTGAGAGATGGCTTTTAATAAGTATCGAACTTTTCGATCTTAAGCCACTGTATACAGCCAGCCCACATTCCCCAACCTGCTGATACAATCGGCCCACGAGAAATTTCCTACTTACTCCAGGAGCACAACGTGCCCGTCGTCTTTGTTGCCGCCTCAAAACTTCCGACGCCCTTCGCGACCTTCACCATGCATGGCTTTCTCGACGAAGCCACAGGCCGTGAGCATGTGGTGCTCAGCCTGGGTGATATCGCGGACGGCCAGCCGGTATTGGGGCGCCTGCATTCCGAGTGCCTGACCGGCGATGCACTGTTCAGCCAGCGTTGCGACTGCGGCTCGCAGTTGGAAGCCGCGCTGCAGGCCATCGCCCGCGAAGGCCGTGGGGTGCTGTTGTACCTGCGTCAGGAAGGCCGTGGCATCGGCCTGCTGAACAAGATTCGCGCCTACGAGCTGCAGGATGGCGGCGCCGACACCGTCGAAGCCAACGAGCGCCTGGGCTTCGCTGCCGACCAGCGTGACTACGCCATATGCCTGCCGATGCTCGAGCACCTGGGCGTCAAGTCGCTGCGCCTGATGACCAACAATCCGCGCAAGGTCAAAGCCCTGACCGACATGAACATCGTGGTTGCCGAGCGTGTGCCGCTGCACACCGGGCATAACCCGCACAACCGCTACTACCTGGCGACCAAGGCCGGCAAGTTGGGCCACATGCTGGGCAACGAACACCAGGGCGAGGTGCCCCAGGCGTGACCCGCGCCGAGGTCAAGCGGCGCCTGGCGCTGGCCTGGTGGCAGTACCTGGCGGTGGGCCTGGTGCCGCTGCCAGTCATGGCTTGGGCCTTTGGGGGCGGTGATGCACTGATCCCGGTGTTGGCCATGCCACTGTTCATCGCCGGTGCGGCCACCATGTTCCTCAGCCTGCCGCGCTTCGGTGCCTACAAGCGCGCACTAATTGCCACCTCAAAGGTGCTCGGCACGGGCGAAGAAGCCGCTGCCTGGATCGAACTGGCGCGGGTGCGGCGCATGGCCATGTTGTATGCCTGCTTCCCGGCTTGGGTCGCCGCATTGTCGGTGCTGGTCGGCCTGGAGGCAGTGCCGCAGATCCTCCTCGCAGTGTCTACCGTTGTAGTGCTGTACCTCTATCGCATTCCGCGCCAGCTGGGCTGATGCGACTGCTACCTGGCCTGCTGGCGTTGTTCGCCTGCACCGTACTGGCTGCAGAACCGCTACGTGTCGTCAGTCTGGCCCCCTCGATGAGCGAGATCATGCTTGAGCTGCAGGCCGACGACCTGCTGGTGGGCGTGCTCGACGGTGGCGAACGGCCGGCTGCACTGCGCCACTTGCCTTCGGTCGGGCGCCAAGGGCAACTGGACATGGAGCGCCTGCTCAGCCTGCGCCCCGACCTGTTGCTGCTGTGGCCTGGCAGTGTGCCGCCGGCCCAGCGCGACCAACTCAAGCGCCTGGGTATCGCCACCTTCAGCGCCGAACCCCATGACATCAGCCAGCTGATCGAGCAGATCGAGGCCATTGCCGAGCGTGTCGGGCGTACCGAGCAAGGCCATTCATACGCGCGAGCCCTGCGTGAGCGGCTGCAGCAGCTGCGCCAGCAGTATCGGCGTGACGAACCCTTGCAGGTGTTTTATCAAGTCTGGGATCGGCCGTTGTACACGCTCGGTGGCCGTCAGGTGGTGACCGACGCCCTGGCCGTGTGCGGGGCGCGCAATGTGTTCGCCGACCTTGGCCAGCCGGCGCCACAGGTGAATGTGGAGTCCGTGCTGCTGCGTAATCCGCAGGTCATCCTGGCAGCTGATGAGGCGCAACTGGCCAGCTGGAAGGCCTGGCCGCAGATTCGGGCGGTGGCTGATGGGCGTCTGCTGGTGGTGCCGGACAAAGGGCTGGAGCGCCCCAGCGGGCAGATGATCGAAGCCACCGCCCGCTTGTGTGCGTTGCTGGACGCTAAAGCGCCGGTGTCCAGGTGATGCTCAAGAGCACAGTGCGGCCCTCTTCGCGGTAAGGGTGATACGCACCCTCATAGCTGTAAAGGGCGCGGCTGTAGCTGCGGTCCAGCAGGTTATCCAGCTTGGCTTCGAGTTTCAGTTCGTCGCTAGCCGCCCAACTGCCGCGCAAACCCAGCAGACCATAGCCACCGATGCGGTTGCGGTTGGCCTCATCGTCATAACTGCTGCTGACCGCCTGCCAGCTGGCACCCACGCTGAAACGCCCGAACTCTCGGTCCAGGTCCAGGCTCAAGGTGCGGCGGGCGCGGCGGGCGAGAGTGTGGCCAGTGTCGCGGTCGCGTGGGTCGATCAGCGCCAGGCCAAGCTGGCTGTGCCAGGCGCTCCACTGCTGCGCCAGCGCCATTTCCACACCATTGATTCGTGCCGAGGCGACGTTACGGGGTATCGAGTCCTGGCCAAAGATGATCGCGTCGCGCAGGTCGGTGCGGTACAGCGAAGTCTCCAGCCGGCTCTCTGCAGTCAGCTGGCTGCGCCATTGCAGCTCGTAGCTTCTGGAGTGCTCTGGGTCCAGGTTCGGGTTGCTGAACTGTGGGTAATACAGGTCGTTGAACGTTGGCGCGCGGAAGCCTTCGCTGTAGGACAGCAGCACATCGTTGTTCGCGTTCAGCGGTACGGTCAGGCTGCCGCTCCAGGTGGTCTGGCCACCAAACTGCTGGTTGCGGTCATGGCGCACCCCCAGCTCAGTGGAAAACTGCTCGCCCCGGTAGCGGTGCTGGGCGAACACGGCACGGTTCCAGCGGCTGTCCTCAATGAAATCGGTAGTGCCGTGTACGCGGTCTTCGTACCAGTCGCCACCGATCAGTACGGTGTTGCGTTCGCCGAGGGCCAGGTCGTTCTGCCAGGTAGCCTGATCGCGGTAGGTGTTGAACACGAAGCGCTCAGCGCTGAGCTTGTCGCGTTTGTCGTCCCGGTTCTCGCTATGGGCCAGTTCAAGGCGTGAGTGCCAGGTTTCGGTGACCTGAACGTCAACGTAGCTGCCCAGGCTGCTTACGCTGAAGTCGGTGTAGGGTTGTTGACCGAAGCTTTCGAAGGTGACGGGGTCGAAGCTGCCGAACGGGTTGTCGTACTCGCTGCGACCACGGCTGTCGAGCAGGTTCAAGCCGGCCTCGAAGCGCTCACCGAAGGTGTGGCTCAGGCTCAGGTTCAACGCCTTGTTGCGGTAGGCGTCGTGGTCACCATCGCTGGCGAAGGATGGCCCGGTCGAGTCGATACCGGCAGTTTCATCCAGGCTGGCGCCAAGGTTGAAGCGGGTCGAGTCGTTGCCGCCAGACAGCCCCAGGCTGCGTTGGAATGTCTGGTTGCTGCCGGCGGCCATGCGCAGGCGTGGCTGCAGGCCGGGGCCATTGCTGCGTCGGGTGAAGATCTGGATCACCCCGCCAATGGCATCGCTGCCGTACACCGCTGAGCGCGAGCCGCGCAGGACTTCGATGCGCTCGATCTGGTCGATGTCCAGAAACTGCAGGCCGCTGTCGCCCGAGGTGGCATTGGCGATGCGCACGCCATCGACCAGCACCAGGCTTTGCGCGGCCTTGGTGCCCCGGATAAAGATGCCCGGCAGGCTGCCACGGCCACCGGTAGGTGCCACTTGCACGCCCGGCACGCGGGAGAGCAAGTCGGTGACGCTGGAGGGTTGCAGGCGGTCGATGTCGGTGCGGGTGAAAACCGTGTTGGCAGCACTGGTGGCGGTACGCGATTCGACCTGGCGGCTGGCGCTGATCAGCACGTCGGGGAGTTTGAGGGCGTCGTCGCGCTCAGCGGCCAGAAGGAATGTAGGGGCACAGAGAATCGTGGTACAGGCTAATTTTTTCATGGGCAGTTCCAAAGTATTTCCACAGCACTGTGCTGTCCCCGTAGGAGCGGGTTTACCCGCGAAAGGGCCGGGCCTGCTGGCCAATTTTCACCCGCCGTTCACCGTTGTCGCCGCTACCGTATTCGCGGGTAAACCCGCTCCTACAGTGGGCACACATCGGTGATCGGGCGCAGTCCGTCGTAGGAGCGGGTTCACCCGCGAAAGGGCCGGTCCTGCTGGCCAATTTTCACCCGCCGTTCACCGTCGTCGCCGCTACCGTATTCGCGGGTAAACCCGCTCCTACAGTTGGCACACATCGGTGATCGGGCGCAGGCCGTCGTAGGAGCGGGTTCACCCGCGAAAGGGCCCTAGAGCCCGAGCCTGGCCATGCGGGCCTTCACCGAAGCCTCGATCCCGGCCGCATCCAGCCCGCATTCAGCCAGCATTTGCGCAGGCTTGGCATGCTCGACATAGATATCCGGCAGCCCCAGGTGCAGAAGCGGCTTGAGCACTGCCTGGCTGGCAAGGAACTCACCCACCGCAGCGCCCGCGCCACCCATGATGGCGTTCTCTTCGATGGTTACCAGCAGCTCATGGCTGCCTGCCAGCTCCAGCACCAGCGCCTCGTCCAGCGGCTTGACGAAGCGCATGTCGACCACCGTGGCGTTGATCTGTTCGGCCACTTGCATGGCCTCAGCCAGTTGTACGCCGAACACCAGCAGGGCCACTTTCTCGCCCTGGCGGCGGACCACGCCCTTGCCGATCTCCAGTGGTTGCAGGTCACCGCTGATCGGCGCATTCGGGCCAGTACCACGCGGGTACCGTACAGCGGCCGGGCCGTTGTACAGGTGGCCGGTGCTGAGCATCTTGCGCAGTTCGTTCTCGTCGCTGGGGGTCATCACCAGCATGCCCGGGATGCAGCGCAGGTACGACAGGTCGTAGCTGCCGGCGTGGGTCGGGCCATCCTCGCCGACCAGGCCGGCGCGGTCGATGGCGAACAGCACGTCGAGGTTCTGCACCGCCACGTCATGGATCAGCTGGTCGTAGGCACGCTGCAGGAAGGTGGAGTAGATCGCCACCACCGGCTTGCTGCCCTCGCAGGCCATGCCGGCCGCCAAGGTCACGGCATGTTGCTCTGCGATCGCAACGTCGAAGTAGCGCTCAGGGTAGCGCTCGCTGAAGTCGACCAGGTCCGAGCCTTCCTTCATTGCCGGGGTAATGCCCACCAGGCGGTTGTCGGCGGCGGCCATGTCGCACAGCCACTGGCCGAACACCGCGGAGTATTTCGGGCCGCTGGCTTTCTTCGGCGCGGCGGGCTTGTCGGCCGGCTCCAGCTTGGTGATGGCGTGGTAGCCGATCGGGTCAATCTCGGCAGGGGCGAAGCCTTTGCCCTTCTTGGTCACCACATGCAGGAACTGCGGGCCTTTCAGGTCACGCATGTTGCGCAGGGTGGCGATCATGGTGGGCAGGTCGTGGCCGTCGATCGGGCCGATGTAGTTCCAGCCCAGCTCTTCGAACAGCGTGCCTGGCACCAGCATGCCCTTGGCGTATTCCTCGGTGCGACGGGCAATTTCCCAGGCGCCTGGCAACCGCGACAGCACTTTCTTGCTGCCTTCGCGCATGCTCGCGTAGGTGCGGCTGGAAAGGATCTTGGCCAGGTAGTTGGACAGGCCGCCGACATTGCGCGAAATCGACATGTCGTTGTCGTTGAGGATCACCAGCATGTCGGCATTGACTTCCTGGGCGTGGTTCAATGCCTCGAATGCCATGCCGGCGGTCAGCGCGCCATCACCGATCACCGCAATCGACTTGCGTGCGCTGTTCTGCAGGCGGGCAGCAATGGCCATGCCCAGCGCGGCGCTGATCGAGGTGCTGGAGTGGCCAACGCCAAAGGTGTCGTACTCGCTTTCACTGCGGCGCGGGAAGGCCGCGATGCCATCCTTCTGGCGCAGGCTGAGCATGCGGTTACGGCGCCCGGTGAGGATCTTGTGCGGGTAGGCCTGGTGCCCCACGTCCCACACCAGCCGGTCGTCCGGGGTGTCGAACACGTAGTGCAGGGCGATGGTCAGCTCGATCACGCCCAGACCGGCACCAAAATGCCCACCGGTCTGCCCAACGGTGTAGAGCAATTCCTGGCGCAGTTCGTCGGCCAGCGTTTCCAGGTCGGCTTCGGCCAACCGGCGCAGGCCGGCAGGCGTGTCAGCGCGGTCGAGCAACGGCGTGACCGGGCGTTCGCGGGGGATCTCTTGAAACGTCGTGGGCATCAGGCGAGTCGTTATAGGTGTGTGAAGACGCGGCAGTTTACCCCATTGTGGGAAAAGTGCCCATTCGACCACAGGTTACGCGGCCCCC